>JBGYPO010000028.1:0-8602 GCA_041838435.1 Aliicoccus sp.
AGAGAAAATCCGAAAAGCTAACCGTAAAAATATTACAGCCAAAGAACGTAGACAACTTATGAGAGATCGTTATGTGCTTCTTACAAGGAGTAAAGACTTAACAGACTTTGATGACCAGATAAAGCTACAGGTATGGACTCAGAACTTTCCATTACTCGGACAGGCTTATGAACTCAAAGAGCAATTCTTTGACATCTATGAAGCTGAATCAATCAACGATGCCTATATACTCTATCAAAATTGGGTTTCAAATGTACCTAAAGAATTAATGACTTATTTTGAAGATCTGATTAGGGCTATGAATAATTGGGAAGAAGAAATATTCAACTATTTCAATTCTCCTATTACAAACGCTTATACGGAATCCCTCAATCGTTTAATTAAGACAATGAACCATGTTGGTCGTGGTTATTCTTTTGAAGCCCTTAGAGCAAAGATTTTGTTTACTCAAGGCTATCGTAAAGTTAAAAAGAAAAAGAAATTCAAAGAAGTTGAAGTTACTTTTGGAAAAATGTTACCCGATCAATTCCCAAGTTGGTCACAAACTGGTTATGAATGGGTGTATGAAGAAATTTATGGTGCTGATTTTTCCACACTGTCTAAGGCTATGGAAGAGGGTACTTTTTAACCCTCTTTCCACACTATTTTCCGATTACCCCAAATTAAATAGTGAAAGGGACTTTTCAAATTGAGAGATAGAAGTTCAGTTGTTATTGTAAATAATCAACAGGTTGCCTTAATCAAAAGAGTAAAAGAAGATGCTGTATATTATGTTTTTCCCGGCGGTGGGATTGAACAAGGAGAATCACCTGAAGAAGCTGCACAAAGAGAGGCTTTCGAAGAACTGGGTGTAAAGGTAAGGATAAAAGATTGTATTGAAAAAATTTGGTTCAACGGCACTCAATATTATTTTTTATCTGAGATAACTAATGGAGCATTCGGGACAGGGCAAGCGGATGAATACACAGATACAGAAAAGTATTTAGGCACGCACGAACCGATGTGGATTGATATAGAAGAATTATCATCTATTAATGTAGTACCAAAAGAGATTGCAGTAAAAATACAATCTCTTTTTCATAGTTAGTAGAAATGAGATGTTAGCCGCGTGCACCAGAACCGTATTTTTGGTCGCGATGCACGTAAAAATTTCTGCCGTGTGCGTCAGCTCGGTATTTTGTCATCTGCCGCACATAAAACGACTAAACGTGTGCGTCAGCTCGGTATTTTGTCATCTGCCGCACATAAAACGACTAAACGTGTGCGTCAGCTCGGTATTTTTTCTCACGACGCACACGAAATCTCCCGCCGCGTGCACCAGCACAGATTTTTCGGTCGTGGTGCATGCGAAACCACTCGCAGACACCCCATACCCAAAAAATATTCCCACAAAAAAAGAGCAGGGGATGCCCACTCAATCAAATCGATCTTACATAAATTTAATTTTTGGTTCTGTGCCGTCTTTTATCCGCTGGATGTTAGACCAGTGTTTGTACACCACAAGTATGGCGACGACTACCGAGAATACGATCATCAGCATATCCTGTATGACCAGAGAAGCGATAACAAATGTGACAGCAGCAACTATACTTGATAAAGATACATACTTAGAAAGTTTTAACGTAACTAAGAATGCTGTGAGCAATACTAAAAATAATAGCGGATTAAATCCTAAAACAGCACCGCCGCTCGTTGCAACTGCTTTACCACCTTTAAACTTTATAAAGATAGAGAACACGTGACCAATCGCTGCAGCCAATCCAAAGATAAATACATGAAAATATTCTGGTGCGAATAAGTGCGCTAACATCACTGGTATTGCACCTTTAAGAATGTCTAAAATTAAAATGATTATGCCGGCTTTTTTTCCTAATACTCTAAACGCGTTCGTTGATCCTAAATTACCACTGCCAAATCTTCGCAAGTCCTTATCATACACAAACTTACCGATGATCAAACTAAATGGAATCGAACCGATAAGATAACTGATGATAAGCAACACAACAATTTCTAACACAAAATACCTCCTTTATTATCAGGTACTAATAGTTTATCATAAACAATTATTATTAAGTAGTAATGACTGTAAGAGACAATAACATTATTATGTAAACTTTATCTGTATAATCAATAATATGTTATAATCGTTTCCGATTCTAAGTCTAATCCACAAATTTTTGCTATAATAGAAAGACGAACGTATGTTTGCAGGAGGTTTATATGTCAGAGCAATATAATTATACTGATGATTCAATTCAAATTTTAGAAGGACTCGATGCAGTCCGTAAACGACCAGGGATGTATATCGGTTCGACCGATGCGCGTGGTCTGCATCATTTAGTGTACGAAATTACTGATAATGCGATTGATGAAATTATCAACGGCTTTGGAGATGAAATCCAAGTGACGTTGAATCCGGACGGCAGCATCACAATAATCGATAACGCCCGTGGTATGCCGACTGGAATGCATGCATCAAAAAAATCGACGCCTGAAGTTATTTTCACTGTGCTCCACGCCGGTGGTAAGTTTGGTGAAGGTGGTTATAAGACCTCAGGTGGTCTGCACGGTGTTGGTGCATCTGTAGTAAACGCATTAAGTGAGTGGTTGAAGTTACGCGTATTTAGAGATGGTCACATTTATGAAATGTCATTCTCAAACGGTGGTAAAGTCGACCGTCCGCTTGAGAAGACTGGTAAGACACGAAAAACTGGGACTGAAGTCACATTTAAACCGGATCCTTTAATCTTTAAAAACAGCACAACGTTTAATTATGAAACGATTTTAGAACGCTTAAGAGAGTCTGCATTTCTACAAAGTGGTCTTAAGATTGTTGTCACAGATAATCGTGGTGAGGAGACTTTAAGTGAGACATTTCAATATGATGACGGTTTAAAAGCATTCGTTGAGTTTTTAAATGAAGGTAAATCATCAATCGGTCATATTGTGAACTTTACAGGCGAAGTGAATGATATAGAAGTCAATATCAGCTTCCAATATAATGACCAGTATTCGGAGACGATTTTATCGTTTGTCAATAACGTGCGTACGAAAGACGGCGGGACGCATGAGATTGGCTTTAAAACCGGCTTCACAAAAGTCTTTAATGAATATGCCCGCAAAATTAATGAACTTAAACCGAAGGATAAAAACCTCGAAGGAAATGATATCCGGGAAGGTTTAACTGTGGTGCTCTCACTTAATATTCCAGAACACATCTTACAGTTTGAAGGGCAAACAAAGAGCAAGCTCGGTACGAGTGAGGCACGACTTGCTGTCGATCAGGTGCTGAGTGAAGAGCTCCCATATTTCTTAGAGGAAAACGGACCATTGTCTCAACAATTAATTAAAAAAGCTGTCCGGGCGCGTGACGTTAGAGAAGCTGCACGTAAAGCGCGTGAAGATGCACGCAGTGGCAAGAAAAATAAGCGTAAAGATACGTTGCTCAGTGGTAAATTAACGCCGGCTCAAAGTAAAGATGCAACAAAAAATGAATTATTTTTAGTCGAGGGTGATTCTGCAGGTGGTTCAGCGAAGCAGGGGCGTGACCGTAAGTTCCAGGCAGTATTGCCACTAAGAGGTAAAGTTATTAATACAGAGCGCGCAAAGTTTGAAGATATTTTTAAAAATGAAGAAATCAATACAATCATTCATACAATTGGTGCAGATGTTGGTAATGAATTTAATGTTGAAAATGCGAACTACGACAAAGTGATTATTATGACGGATGCCGACACGGATGGTGCGCATATTCAGGTGCTGCTGTTGACATTCTTCTTCAATTATATGCGTCCTTTATTTAATGCCGGGAAAATTTATATTGCGATGCCGCCACTTTATCAGCTGAAAAAAGGCAGCGGGAAGAAACGGGATATACGATATGTGTGGACTGAAGCTGAGCTCGCTAGCGAGATGGCAGATATGGGTCGCGGTGTCGAACTGCAGCGCTATAAGGGTCTCGGTGAAATGATGCCGGGTCAGCTGTGGGATACGACGATGAATCCTGAAACGCGGACGCTGGTTAAAGTTAATATTGAAGATGAAGCATTGTCTTTAAAACGCGTGACGACACTGATGGGTGATGATGTAGAGATGCGCAGAAAGTGGATTGATTCCAACGTGAGTTTCACATTAGAAGAAGACGGAAGCATTTTAGAGAGCGGTGAAGTCATTGGCTGAGATTATTCAGAATATTAAACTTGAAGACGTGCTTGGTGAACGTTTTGGCAGGTATAGTAAGTACGTCATTCAAGATCGTGCAATCCCAGACGTTAGAGATGGCTTAAAGCCTGTGCAGCGTCGTATTTTGTATTCAATGTATAAAGAAGGAAATACGTTTGACAAACAATTCCGTAAAAGTGCACGTACAGTCGGGGATGTCATCGGTAAGTACCATCCACATGGAGATTCCAGTGTATATGAAGCGATGGTCAGGCTCTCCCAGGACTGGAAGATGCGTCAGGAACTTGTTAACATGCACGGAAACATCGGTAGTGTTGATGGGGACCCGGCTGCTGCAATGCGTTACACAGAAGCAAAACTGTCTGAAATTTCGAACGAATTATTAAAAGATATCAATAAAGATACAGTGCAGTTTGTGAATAACTATGACGATACTGAAGTTGAACCAACCGTGTTGCCGTCACGATTCCCAAATCTGATTGTGAACGGTGCGACTGGTATTTCAGCAGGATACGCAACAGACATTCCACCACACAACTTAAGTGAAATTATTGATGCAACGTTAAAAGTTATCGATAAACCATCGACAACGGTTGATGAAATAATGCAAATTGTGCCGGGGCCGGACTTCCCAACCGGTGGTGTGATCCAGGGGACAGATGGAATTAAACAAGCGTACAAAACAGGTAAAGGGAAAATTAATGTGCGCAGCAAAATCCGTACAGAAGATGTCCGTGGTGGTAAAACACATATTATTATTGAAGAACTGCCATTTGATGTGAACAAAGCAATGCTTGTGAAGCGCATGGACGAAGTGCGCGCTGAACGCAGAGTCGAAGGGATCATTGAAGTGCGTGACGAGTCAGATAGAGAAGGACTGCGCATTGTCATTGAAACACGCAAAGATGCACAGGTGGAAGGTATTATTAATTACTTATTGAAGAAGACTGATCTTCAGGTAAACTATCACTTTAATATGGTAGCGATTAGTGACCGTGCACCGAAACAACTTGGTATAATTGAGATTTTAAACAGCTATATTGCACACCAAAAAGATGTGGTTACACGTCGCAGTGAATTTGACTTAAATGCTGCAGAAAAACGCATGCATATATTACAAGGGCTGATGAAGGCTTTATCAATACTTGATGAAGTAATTCGTGTAATTCGTGAATCTGAAAATAAGAAAAATGCGAAGGATAACTTAATAGAAGCTTTTGATTTCTCAGAAGCGCAGGCAGAAGCTATCGTTATGTTGCAGCTATACCGATTAACGAATACGGATATTGCAGAACTTGAAGCTGAGAGCAGTGAGCTTGAGTTTACAATCAACCAGCTAAAAGAGATTTTGGGTGATGAAAAGCAGCTGTTGAAAGTGATTAAAAGTGAACTGCGTGCAATTCGTAAGAAGTATGACAATCCGAGACGCAGTGTCATTGAAGATAAAATTGAGACGATTGAACTTGATATGGAAGTCATTATTCCGAGAGAAGATATGATTGTAACTGTGACGCGTGACGGTTATATGAAACGCACAAGCCTGCGCAGTTTTAATGCGTCATTGCCGCGGGAGATTGGCATGAAAGAAACAGACCGCGTGATGTTCCAGGCTGAATCGAACACGCTTGAACAACTTGTGTTGTTTACTAATAAAGGACGCTACATGATTGTGCCAGTGCACGAGCTTCCTGAAATCAGATGGAAAGATAGTGGCCAGCATGTGAGCACGAACTTTAAGCTCGGAGAAGACGAGAGACTTAATGGTGCTGTAACGGTTGAATCATTTGATCAAGAGCTGTCGATTTACATGGTGACCAAGCGCGGTCAAATTAAACATACATTGCTTAAAGACTTCGAAGCCGTGCGTATTAAACGCCCGATGGCTGCTATGAAAGTGAAACCGGATGATGATATTATTTCTATAGAAATTACGGACGTGCCGAGTGACATTATCCTTGTCACACATAGAGGCGTGACACTCCGTTTCGGAGTAGACCAAGTGTCAGCAACTGGTTTGCGTGGTCAAGGGGTAAGGGCGATGAATGTGAAGCCGGATGACTATATTGTCGGGGCACATATTAGCCGTGATAATCATGCGCTGATCACCGTCTCCCAGCGAGGTGCAGTGAAGAAAACATTGCATGACGAGATAGACGTGGCAAATCGCGCACAAGTGGGTACGATGTTATATAAAGAAAACAAGTCGAAACCACACCGTGTTGTCGGGTCATTTATGTTAACTGATAAAGCGACGATTGAACTTGCTTCAGAAAAAACGAATTCCAAGGTTAAGATTAAAGATATCCGTCCGACAGGTAAGTATCTGAATGGATCATTTGTGTTCGATACAGATGAGTTTGGACTGGTTGAATCTGTGATTGTGGATGTGCATGGTGAGTAGTATGTGATTTGTAGTTTGTGAGGTTGGCTTGAGTGCTGCGTGTGCGGCAGCTCAGGATTTTAGAATCTGTCGCACATAAAACACTCAAAAGTGTGCGGCAACTCAGGATTTTATCGTCTGTCGCACATAAAACACTCAAGAGTGTGCGGCAGCTCAGGATTTTAGGATCTGTCGCACATAAAACGGTCAAAAGTGTGCGGCAGCTCAGGATTTTGTCGCCCGTCGCACATAAAACACTCAAGAGTGTGCGACAGCCCGAGATTCCGTCAGCTGTCGCACACTAAACATCTTAATCTATTGTCTAACTTAAAAAAAAGCAAAAAAATGCACCAGATTCCTAGGATAACCCCCTCGAGAATCTAGTGCATTTTCTATTTCCAACCAATTATCTAAACAAATTCAACACTGAGTTCATAAAGTCGCGCAACGCATCTAAAAATCTTTGCCATACGCCGGACTCCTGAATTTCACGACCGATTTGCTGTGCAGTATCTTTTGCATCTGCAAATGCATCACTTGACGTGATCTGATTTACTAAGTCACGTGAGCTGTCTAACAAACGGCTTGCTTCTTCACTCTGGAAAATTCCTGAGTTTTGAATCTGAATAATGATATTCGTAATGTTCGTCACCTGTTGCTCAGATAAAATACCATCTAATCCGTTGCGTTCCATCTGATCGTTTACGATGCTGCGTATCTGTTCTTCAGTTAAGTCTCCACCCTGGTTAATCACATTAATCTTAATTTCAGTAATCATCTTGTTCAACTGTTCCTGTGAAAAACCTTCAATATTCACGTTTTGCTGTGTGATATTGTTAATAATATTTAATTCCTGCTGTGCGTTTTGAGTGTACTCTTCACTGATCGCTTCGCCTTGTTCTTCAAAAGCCTTATAAATTCCGGCTAAAGCACTTTCTCCGGTCACGTCTTCAGCAGCACCGATTACTACGACTGCATCTGTGACACCTGATGTAATTAATGCGTTCTGATACATCTGTTCTGTTATCTGCGTAATCTGACCCATTGATTCGTTAATTGTTAAGTCAAGCCCGTGTCCTTCGTTGCGCTGTTGAATACGAATACTCGATTTTAATATATCATTACTGTAATCCTGGTTTAAATATCTGATGCTGTCTTCTCTATATACATAACTAATTTTATCAGAATCCTGAACCCCTAATACTTGAGCAGTTTGTGATTTTAAATTGTCATCATTTTCCAGTGCAGCCCCGTATACTGTTACTGCCTCATCCCACTCAGATACCGCGAGTGTAGACTGCGATACGATAACACTTGTTATAAACATTGCTGCCAATAGTGGCAAAAAACGTTTGATCATGAGATCCCTCCTTGTTTTAGAATGGTACTATATTTTTAAGTAAGATACAATTAATTATACATCAATGAATTAAGAAGGATGACGTAAATGTACACATATTTAACATGTATCACGCCTGATATTCACGTGAATATTGACGGTGAACTCAAGGCAATTACAGCAGGCGAGCCATTCAAAGGTCTCATCACGCTTAATACGGCGAACAAAGATATTACAGTCAATCAGCTCGTCCTGTCCGTCATGGGCGCGCGTCACAAGGGACGCGACTTAAAACTTGACAGATTCAACGTGAAGCATCAGGTAGAAATTGCAGCAGGCAGCACCGTAAAGTTCCCATTTAGAATGATGATTGATAAAAAGAAATACGCCTCTAATATGAGAGTCGACATTCATTTATCCATAAAAACAAGCGCGGGCGACTTTGAATCAACGGGCACTTTACGCAATATCATAACGGAAGAAACACTTTAAAATACTCAGGCAATGAAGTATAATAGTTATAAATACGAACATACGTTCGATAAATCAGCGAGGTGTATGATGTATAACTATTATATTTGTCCGCAGCGGGATGTGTTGTGCGTCGACTTAAAAAGCTTCTTTGCAAGTGTCTCGTGTATTTTAAAGGGACTCGATCCACTGACAACGAAACTTGCGGTAGTAGGGGACACGAAGAGTAC
>JBGYPO010000029.1:0-16191 GCA_041838435.1 Aliicoccus sp.
ACCCAGCTTGATTTCAACACATTTTTAAAGTTGATGAGTGTCGAGTAGAAGCTGATTGGAATGCCGTTGTCTGAAGGCTTTTCAGACCCTGCACCTTTTAATAAGAAAATAAGTGGCCAGGCGAGCATAGTGAGTGCACCACTTACAATGAATGGCAACGGCTCTGCGATCTCAACAAGTTCGCTGACTTTTGGTCCAAGCATAAAGCCTAGGCTAAAGAACAATCCATAGAAAGCGATGACGCGACCGAGCTTGTGCCGCGGTGTTGTATCGGTCAGCCATGTTTGGGTAGAGAAGTGCAGTGTGTTATCTGCAACACCTATAATCAAGCGTAAAATGAACCAGATCATGACGCCGTCTAAAATAGGGAACGCCATCAGAGCAAGGGATACAACGAGTCCACCGACAATGATTAATTTACGATAGCCATATTTTCTGAGTGGCGCTTCTATGAAAAGTGCGGAAAAGAACACACCGATGTATAGTCCAGAGGCGTGAAGTCCACTGATTGACGCATCGACTTCACGATGTTCAAAGATATATGCAATGAGCGGCAGCAACATTCCTTGTGAAAACCCGGATATTGCTACGATGATAGATAAGATAAAAAACTTGGCGCGAAAACTCTGCAACATATTCAATTCCTCCGCAGTACACTGTATGGTATATTTTATAGTAACGAATTGATTATATCACGCAGGTACTAAAACAAAAGAGGGGTTCACACATGTTTTCAAAAAATGACGATAGTCTTATGTTACACACAGATTTATATCAAATTAACATGGGCAAGGTATATTATGAACAAGGTTTAGAAAATCGCACGGCTGTCTTTGATTTATACTTTAGAAGTATGCCGTTTCGAAATGGTTATGCAGTGTTTGCAGGACTTGAACGCATCGTTCAATATTTAGAGAATTTCAAGTTCAGTGAGAGTGATATTGCTTACTTAACAGAGCAGGGTTATAACGATGCGTACTTAAACTATTTAAAAGACTTAAAGTTTACAGGAAATGTACGCAGTGTTAAAGAGGGTGAGATTGTCTTTAACAATATGCCGCTCATGCAAATAGAAGCACCAATTATTCAAGCGCAATTAATAGAAACAGCACTGCTAAATATTGTGAACTACCAGACATTGATCGCAACAAAAGCAAGTCGCATTCGTCAGATTGTACCGAATGATACATTGATGGAGTTTGGTACACGACGCGCACATGAAATGGACGCAGCAGTTTGGGGTGCGCGCGCGGCGATTATTGGTGGGTTTAATGGAACAAGCAACGTGCGCGCAGCGAAAATATTCGGTGTGCCGGCAAGCGGCACGCACGCACACTCAATGATCCAGGCGTATGGTGATGATTACACAGCGTTTAAAGCATATGCAAGTACACATAAAAATTGTGTGTTTTTAGTCGACACATTTGATTCATTGAAGTCAGGTGTACCGAACGCCATAAAAGTTGCAAAAGAAATGGGAGACAAGATTAATTTTATCGGCATACGTATTGATTCGGGCGATATTGCGTATCTCACAAAGCAGGCGCGTCAAATGCTTGATGACGCAGGATTTAAAGATGCTCAAATCGTTGTTTCAAACGACTTAGATGAGATGACGATTATGTCCTTAATACAACAAGGTGCGAAAGTGGATAGCTGGGGTATTGGTACAAAGTTGATTACGGCATACGATCAGCCGGCGCTTGGTGCTGTGTATAAACTCAGTGCAATTGAAAATTCTGAAGGCGTACTTCAGAACCGTATTAAAATCTCAGGCGACCCGGATAAACTGACAACACCTTCTATGAAAAATGTATACCGCATTATTAATTCATCAACGGGTATGAGTGAAGGAGAGTATATTACAGAGTACTCAGAAGAAATCGATCTAAACGCGCCACTTTTGATGTTCCATCCAATCTATACAATGAAACGTAAAAAAGTGCGTCAGTTTGAAGCGGTTGAATTACTCCATGATATTTATAAAGATGGGAAACTTGTCTACACGTTAGAAACAATTCCAGAAATGACGGCGCGTATGAACGCAGGATTATCATTGTTATGGGAGGAGTACAAACGTTTCTTGAACCCAGAGAAGTATCCGGTCGATTTATCAACAAAACTTTGGAACATTCGTCAAAATTTAATCACAGAAATAAATGATGAAATGGATGAGGATAATGACTGATAAACAACGCGAAATTATAACAGCACTACATGTTAAACCGAGTATAGATGTTGAACAAGAAACACGTGAAATTATTGATTATATGAAGGATTATGTAATACGTCATCCTTTTATTAAAAGTCTAGTGCTCGGCATCTCAGGCGGGCAGGATTCAACGTTGCTCGGCCGCCTCGCACAGATTGCGGTTGATGAATTAAATGAAGGTAGCGATGATGCGTATCAATTCTACGCGATTCGTCTGCCGTACGGTGTGCAGCGTGACGATCAGGATGCAGAAGATGCGATGCGCTTTATCAACCCGTCACAGGCAATGACAGTGAATATTAAAGCATCAGTTGATGCGAGTGTGAGCGCTCTAAAAGAAGCTGGCTTCACGCTCACAGATTTTGAAATTGGCAATGAGAAAGCGCGCGAACGCATGAAGGTTCAGTATGCGGTTGCTGCAAACACCAAGGGCATTGTGCTTGGTACAGATCATGCGGCAGAAGCGGTGACAGGCTTTTATACGAAATTTGGGGATGGTGCGAGTGACTTGGCGCCGCTTTATGGGCTCAACAAGCGTCAAGGACGCGCGATACTAGAGGCACTCGGTGCGCCAGAGCATCTAGTCACAAAAATACCGACGGCTGACCTGGAATCAGATCAACCGATGCTCTCAGATGAAGCAGCACTCGGTGTCACATATGATGCAATCGATGATTTCCTTGAAGGACAAGCAGTAAGCGAAACAGACTATGAGACAATTGTTGGATGGTATACGCGTACGCAGCATAAGAGAGACTTACCATATAATCGGTACTCAGCGGGAGAATAGAGACTGGAGTAGATATTTATGCTTGAAATCATCAATTCATCTATCTACACGATATTGATTGCGATATTCGTTATCAATATCGTGTATGTAAGTTTATTTACCCTTCGTACAGTAATGCTTTTAAAAGGTTTTAAATTTCTTGCTGCAGGCTTCAGTATTTTTGAGTCCTTTATTTATATTATCGGGCTTGGTTTAGTGCTAGATAATTTAGATAACATTATCAATATCATCGTCTATGCGATTGGTTACGCCACAGGAATTATGGTGGGGCTAATCATCGAGCAGAAGCTTGCTCTCGGTTACGTAGTCGTCAATGTGACGACAGCCGAACAGGATAAAGACCTACCGAACCATTTTAGAAATCTTGGGTATGGTGTGACACACGGTACGAGTTATGGACGGGATGGTGCGCGCACGACGATGCAGATTTTAACACCAAGAAAATATGAGCGCAAGCTTATTGACACCATTAAAGAAATCGACGAACGTGCATTTATTGTGTCATATGAACCGAAGAACATTTCTGGTGGATTCTGGACGAAGACAGTTAGGCGTAAACAAGTTGCGAGTTATGAACCGGAAAATGTAGAAGAGGTCTTAATTGAACTCGCAGACGATATGGATACACCTGCGGTTAAAGAGGGGAACAACGATGACAAAAAAGAAGTTTAACGTAGAAGAAGGCGAGACGATTGAAGCGTGCCTCGGGCGTATGAAGCGTGAAGGTTTTACACCGGTGCGCCGTATGGAAAAACCAGTTTTTATTGAAAAAAATGGGGAAACAGTCGTTTCCCATCAAGAAATAATATTTGAAGGTAAGAAAATAGAGTAGGGAGAGTTGCAAGTTGATCGCTAGGTATACACGAGAAGAAATGGGCAACATATGGGATGCAGAGAATCGTTATGAGGCATGGCTTGAAGTAGAAATTTTGGCTGCAGAAGCATGGGCACATCTTGGAGAAATTCCACTAGAAGATGTTGCTTTAATTCGTGAGAATGCACAGGTTGATGTCGCGCGTATTCTTGAAATAGAAGCAGAGACACGCCATGATGTCGTTGCGTTTACACGCCAAGTGTCAGAGACGCTTGGTCCGGAGAAAAAATGGGTGCATTACGGACTGACATCAACGGATGTTGTAGATACCGCACAAAGCTACGTCATTAAACAGGCGAATGAACTTTTATCAGCAGGGCTTGAACGACTTTTAGATGTGTTAAAAGATAAAGCGCTCACGCATAAAAACACGATTATGATGGGACGTACCCACGGGGTACATGCGGAACCGACGACGTTTGGTGTAAAAATGGCGCTCTGGTACATGGAAATGAAGCGTAACATCAAGCGGTTTGATGCTGCGCGTGAAGATATCGAAGTCGGAAAAATGAGCGGTGCTGTCGGCACGTTTGCAAACATCCCAACAGAAGTCGAGGCGCACGTATGTGAGGCGCTTGGCTTAGGTGTGGCTGAGGTCTCAACGCAGACATTGCAGCGAGATAGACATGCGCATTACATAGCGACGCTTGCGCTCATTGCGACATCACTTGAGAAGTTCGCCGTTGAAGTGAGACACTTGCAGCGTACGGAAGTGAGAGAAGTCGAGGAGTCATTTGGTAAAAACCAAAAAGGTTCGAGTGCGATGCCGCATAAACGTAACCCGATCGGCTCAGAAAATATTACAGGACTTGCGCGTGTGGTGCGCAGTTATGTGAGTGCCGCATATGAAAACGTGCCGCTCTGGCATGAACGTGATATTTCACATTCATCTGTCGAGCGCATCATGCTGCCGGACGTGACGATTGCACTTGATTATATGTTGCATAGATTTAGTAATATCGTTGAGAACTTAAGTGTGTTTGCTGATAATATGGAAGCAAATATCGATAAGACATATGGTCTCGTGTATTCTCAGAAAGTTTTGCTTACACTAATCGATAAAGGGCTATCGCGTGAGGATGCTTATGATTTAGTGCAGCCACAAGCAATGAAGGCGTGGGAAACGAACGTCGACTTTAAGACGCTCCTAAGTGAAGATGCGCGTGTAATGGAAAAATTGAGTGAAGAAGAGCTTGCACAATGCTTCGATAAAACGCAGGATTTAATTCGAGTAGATACTATCTTCAAACGTGCAGGGTTAATCTCATAAACATGAAAGGTGGAATATTATGAAGCTGTTGAGTTCCATTTTAGCATTCTCAATCGTCACCGATTTGCTTGTAAATATAGGAATTATGGATGAAGCAGAACCACTTCCTGACATAGAGTTTTCATCGTATGAAGTGACTTATCAAACAATTGAACAAACAGATATAGACTTCTTACCACGATTCAACGTAATCGATGGCGTGACGTTTATCAATGATATTCTATTTGTGAATGATCTTGTCGGAGTACCCGCTGATTTTGATCCGGGATTAAGTCCAGAAGTTGAAAGTGCTTATGAGACGATGCGGGTAGATGCGCTGGAAGAGGATTTAAACTTCGTTATCACAAGTGACTATCGTTCATATGCAGACCAAGAATTAATTTATAATGATAATTTAGCAATTTATGGCACAGTCGAAGAGACTGAGCGTTGGGTCCAAATACCTGGATTTTCAGAACATCAGACAGGGCTCGCAATTGATGTAGGTTCCTACGAGAGTTGGGAACTACAAGAACTGCCATTTGGATTTACAGAAGAATCCGTATGGGTAGCAGAGAATGGGCATGAGTATGGTTTTATCATCAGATATCCTGAAGGTTTTGAAGATGTGACAGGTATGGCTTATGAGCCTTGGCACCTGCGCTATGTTGGAGTCGAATCCGCGACCGAGATTTATGAGAGCGGACTGACTTTGGAACACTACGTTAATTTGGTAGATGATGACGGTAATGTAATTATTCCAGACCAATATAATGACCGGTTGCCATTGCAAGGAACTGAGCAGTAGAATGCTGGATTGATTGATTGAGCGCGGCCTAGGAAATTTTCGGGTCGCTTTTTTTGTGGCGTTTTTGTGCAAGTCAGGGTTGATATTTTGATGTTGAGTTGCATTTTTAGAACCTCTGTGTGATTCCCGCCCAATATTTCGGCCTTGAATCACATTTAGACACACCACCCGTAATCTCCACCCAAAAACCCATCCCCCGAATCACACGCACAATCATCGCCCACCAAACCTCTCGCACACCCACCAAACCATCACTTCAAATCTCCCATTACAAATACGTAAACCAAACGTATACATGATATAATGGAGCTATCTGTTTTTGGAGGGAAATGTATGTTAGAAAACTGTAAACATGTCTTCAAATTAGACCCAAATAAGACGATCAGCGATGAAGATTTGGAGAGAATCTGTGAGTCTGATACCGATTTAATCATCGTCGGGGGGACGGATGGTGTCACGCAGTCGAACGTACTTGATCTGATGGCAAGGACGCGTCGGTACTTTACCCCAATCGCTCTGGAGCTTTCTAATTTAGATGCGGTAGTACCGGGGTTTGATCACTATTTTGTACCTGCTGTTTTCAATACAAATGATATGAAGTTTCAACATGGGTTGTTACTTGAGGCGCTGAAGCGCTATGCCCATCTACTCGATTTCGACTCGGTTTCATTAATGCCGTATCTAATATTCAACGAATCGTGTAAAGCATTTAAATATGCGAACTGTAATCCAATACAAGACGAAGATATCGAACATTACGTAAATCTAATCGATAAAATGTACCGTCAACAATATATGTACATCGAATACAGCGGTACACTCGCAGATGTTGAAACGTTAAAACGGATCCACCAGGCGAAGTCAGATATACATATGATTTATGGTGGTGGCATCAATTCTAAAGAAGCATTCAACAAACGCATGCCGTACGCAGATACAATTGTCGTCGGCAATTTAATATATGAAGATATCAATGCTGCACTCAACACAGTAATTTAGGAGTAATAAAATGGACTTATCAATGATGAATAAAGAACAAGTAAAAGCTATAAAAACAACAGAAGGCCCGCTGTTAATCATGGCTGGTGCCGGGAGTGGTAAAACACGTGTGCTTACGCACCGTGTCGCATACTTACTCAGTGAAAAAGACGTACCGCCTTATAATATTCTAGCGATTACATTCACAAACAAAGCCGCAAAAGAAATGCGTACACGTGTCGAAAAAATAGTCGGAAACGAAGCGCGCGATATTTGGATTTCAACGTTCCACGCAATGTGCGTACGTATACTAAGAAGCAACATCAATTACTTGGGCTATGACCGCAGTTTCTCGATTATCGATCCGACAGATCAGCGCAACGTCATCAGAGACATTATGCGCAGAAGAAATATCGATGTGAAACAGCACAATCCACGCGCGATTATTGGTTTTATCTCCAGTCATAAAAATGAACTGAGAAAACCAGCTGAAGTAATTAGCGCTGTCGATAAATTTCCAGATACATTATATGCAGAAATCTATAAAGATTATCAAGATATACTGTACCGAAATTCGAGCGTCGATTTTGATGATTTAATCATGCTCACAATTGAATTGTTCGAGAAAGAACCGCAGGTTTTAAATTATTACCAAAATAAATTCCAGTATGTGCATGTGGATGAGTATCAGGATACGAACCAGGCACAATATCAGTTGATTCAATATTTAGCTAAAAAATATCGTAACATCTGTGTGGTCGGGGACTCGGATCAATCGATTTATAGATTCCGTGGTGCGGATATTACAAACATCTTGAATTTCGAAGAGGACTATCCAGATGCAACGGTTGTGAAACTCGAAGAGAACTATCGTTCAAGCCAAACAATTTTAGATGCAGCAAACGCTGTCATTCAAAACAATACAGAACGTAAACCTAAAAATCTCAAAACGGCACGTGGCTTAGAAACAAAAATTACGAGCATCGTGAGTGGCACTGAACGTGAAGAGGGTCATGACGTGGTGGACCACATCATCAATCTCAAAGATAAATATAACTACAGTGACATCGCCGTGCTATACAGAACGAATGCGCAGTCGCGTGCGGTTGAGGATGCTTTAATTAAATCGAATATTTCGTACAAAGTGGTCGGCGGGATGAAGTTCTATGACCGCAAGGAAATTAAAGATTTAATGAGTTTCTTACGCGTCATTCAAAATCCGAGAGATGATATCAGCTACGAGCGCATTATCAACGTGCCTAAGCGTGGTGTCGGTCAAAAAACTGTCGATAAAATTCGCAGTTACGGCGAGTCAAAAGGTATCAGTATGTACGAGTCATTAAAAGAGGCGGACTTTATCGGTGTGGGTGGTAAAGTAGCGCAGTCACTCAGTAATTTAAATGAGATTATCGAAAACCTTCAAAAGAAAGCACAGTTTATGTCGATTACTGAACTGGTCGATGAAACGCTGGCTGACACAGGCTATTTGGAAATGCTTGAACTCGAGAAAACACTCGAATCACGCAGCAGAATTGAAAACTTGGAAGAGTTTAAAACGGTAACGCTTGAATTTGACCGTGAAAATGATATTCATGACGAATTGTTGTTTGAATTTTTAAGTGACATGGCACTTGTTTCAGATCAAGACGGCGTCGAAGAAGACAGCGGTGTGACGCTCATGACGATTCATGCATCAAAAGGTCTCGAGTTCCCTGTTGTCTTTGTGATTGGATTAGAAGAGGGGATATTCCCGTCACGCCGTGCATTTTTTGACGATAGCGAACTTGAGGAAGAGCGACGCTTAATGTATGTTGCTCTGACACGTGCTGAGGATCAATTATTTATCTCACGTGCTGAAACACGCACGATATATGGGAAACAAGAATCAAATATGAACAGTCGTTTTTATGGTGAGATACCGGACACGCTTATTGATGGTGCGGATTACGAACGACCTTCTGTGCGCATGGAGCGCTTTGGCGGGGCGACGCGCACTAAAGGTAAAAGTAAAGTCGTTACAGGCAGTCCGGGTTCAACATTTAAAACAGGCGATAAAGTCATTCATCCGAAGTTCGGTGAAGGTTTAGTCACCGCCATCAAAGGTGAAGGAAGTTCAGAGGAGCTTGATGTAATATTCAGCTCTGTTGGACCAAAACGCTTACTTAGTCAATTTGCACCAATCTCAAAAAAGGAGTTGTAATTTATGGAGAGTAGAATTCGTGAGTTACAACAAGTATTGAATGAACATAACTACAACTATCATGTGCTCGATCAACCGACCATTGAAGATACGGAATATGACCGGTTACTACACGAATTAATTGAGCTTGAATCGGAACATCCTGAATATCGGACAGATGATTCACCAACATTAAGAGTTGGCGGGGAAATACTGGAAGGGTTCCAGAAAGTCACACATGATACGCTGATGTTAAGTTTGTCGAATGCATTTAATGCAGAAGAATTACGTGCATTCGATAAACGCATTCGCGATCAGTATCCAGATGTCACTTACATGTGCGAACTTAAAATTGACGGACTGGCTGTATCTTTAAAGTATGAAGATGGACAATTTGTTCAAGGCGCAACACGTGGGGACGGTACAATTGGTGAGAACATTACAGAAAACTTAAAGACGATTCGAGCGATTCCTTTAAGAACGAAAGAACCCGTATCATTTGAAGTGCGCGGGGAAGCGTATATGCCAAAGCGCTCGTTTATGAATTTAAATATCGCACGAGAAAAAGAAGCGTTGCCCGTATTTCAAAACCCGCGAAATGCTGCTGCAGGCTCTTTGAGACAGCTCGATCCACGTCTCGCGGCACAGCGCAATTTATCAGTATTTACCTATAGCGTGAACGATTTAACTGAACTCGATGCCGATACTCAAACTGCAGCGCTTGACGCACTTGATGCGCTTGGATTTAAAACGAATCGTGAGCGACGGGTGTTTAAATCGATTGAAGATGTTATTGAATTTACGGAACACTGGACGACGTATCGCAGCGCACTCGATTATGAAATCGACGGCATTGTCATTAAAGTAAATGAGTTCGACATTCAAGATGCGCTCGGATTTACTGCGCGCTCACCACGTTTCGCGATTGCGTATAAGTTTCCAGCTGAAGAAGTCATCACAGACCTGATTGATATTGAGCTGACTGTCGGACGCACTGGTGTTATCACACCGACTGCGATTCTGACACCCGTCAAGGTTGCCGGCACAACGGTTGCGCGCGCATCACTCCACAATCAGGAGTTGATTGAAGCGAAAGATATCCGCATCGGTGATAAAGTCGTTATCAGAAAAGCGGGAGACATCATACCAGAAGTCGTGAAACCGCTTGTCGACGAGCGCACGAATCAGGCGCCGTACGAGGCGCCGACACAATGTCCGAGCTGTCAGCATGACGTGGTGAAATTAGATGAAGAGGTTGCAATTCGCTGTATTAACCCAAGCTGTCCAGCACAACTCGTCGAAGGCATCATCTACTATGCCTCGCGCACGGCGATGAATATCGACGGCCTTGGTGAGAAGCAGGTGGCACAGCTTTACAATGCAGGATTGATCCAGGATATGAGTGATCTTTATCGGTTGAACTATGAGGACCTGATTGAGCTAGAGCGTTTCGGCGATAAAAAAGCGAACAACCTCCTTGCTTCAATTGAAAGCTCTAAGGATATGGGATTGCATAAATTACTTGTTGGGCTTGGTATTCGTTTCCTGGGTTCCAAAGTATCAGAAATCATTGCAGGGGCATTTCAATCGATGGATGCGTTGCTTGAAGCGACACCGGAAGATTTAATGGCAGTACCAGAAGTTGGAGAGAAGATTGCGAATTCCCTATACACATACTTACATCATGAAGATGTCGCGGCGCTTATTGAAAAGTTGCGCGGGTATGGTGTGAAGATGACTCAGGATGTCGGAGAGTCAACAAGTACAACATTTGAAGGATTAACATTTGTGTTAACTGGAAAATTAGAGCAGTTGACGCGTAACGAAGCGAAAGCGCATATTGAAGCGGCTGGTGGAAAAGTCACAGGCAGCGTGTCTAAAAACACAGATGTCGTCGTAGCGGGCTTAGATGCCGGCAGTAAACTAGAGAAAGCACAGGCGTTAGATGTTACAATATGGGATGAGCAAGAATTTATTCTGAGGTTGGAGTAGTCTTATGAAAAAATGGATATTAATTGCCGTTATATTACTCGCTGCGTGTGCAGATGATGGTGTAGACACGGCACAAAACACATTGACAACAGATGTTGATATTCCAGTAGCTGAAGGTGAACAGACAGTGACGTCAAACATCGGTGTCGATGAGTCCTACTATCAGTCTGTCATTCCTTATGAACTCTCACCAGCGCGTGGCTTGACGAGCACGAATATGGTATCGACATATAACATCGACGGATTTGAAGCGGGCTTACTCAACTATAGTAAAGAAGTATTTGAGATAGACACGTTTTATTTTAGAGAGGGCCAAGTATTCACAACAGACATTGTGCGTGGATATTTATCGCGTGCATTTACTGAAGAAGAAATTGATGCGATGACAGATGACGAACGAGAAGAGCGTGGTGCATTTAGTAACATGGGACTCAATCCTTCTGTCGAAGGTGAAACGAACGAGCAGGTGATTGCTGAAAATTCACCTCGCTATCTATCACATATCATCGAACAAAATTATATGCAGCAGGATGAAGAAGGTAACTTTACGTTAGAAGGTATGACGGTTGGACTCGCGCTAAATAGTGAGCATCTGTACCGCCGTGAGAATAGCAGCAATGTGCAATCGATGCCGATTAATGAGAGTGACGCGGTTGATTTTGCAGAGGATGCGATTGCTGAGATTTTAGAGCGTCTGCGAGTGAACGAAGCTTATGAAGATTTAGATATACTATTTGCTGTGTATATCCAGTCTGGTCGTTATGACATCGTGCCAGGAAAATTTGTGATGACAGCATTTAGTCCAGGCGGTACGTCCGAAGTAGAATCTTATACTGCAATAAACGAACAGTATGAATTGCTCCCGTCAACAGGAGAAACCGTTGTGAGCGATGCAATTAATGCTGAATATAGACACTTTAATACACGTTTGACTGAGTACTTCGATAACTTTTCAGCAACAATCGGGCTTGCGCGCTTCACCGACAATCAATTTGATCAGCTAAATATTGAGATTCCAATAGATTATACGAGTCGTTCAGAAGTCATAGCGATGGCACAACATGTCAAAGATATTTTACTGAGTAGCTTTGACGGAATCGAAATAGAAGTCGTCATCAGCAGTGCACGAGAAACTTATGCCGTTGTGACCAAGGATGAAGATAACATTGTGAGTTTTTACGTATTTGATTAAGGGTTTTGTGTTTGGAAAAAATATCCGTATGGTTGACTTGAATAATAGTCAAACGTACGGATATTTTTTATCTTCTATGTGTTAGTTCTCGCTGAGCCGATAAGGTGGTTATCTAATTAACGACGGCACTCTAACATGATGTGCTGTCAATTCCAGAATCGTTATCGCAGAATCACTTCATACAAGTACGGATAATTTTTCCCGGTTAAATAAAACACATCACCATCAATATGTGCGATACCGTTTAAGGTATCCATCGCCTCAAGCTCTGCTTCATCGATATCCACACTATAAATAATCGGTTCAAGATCATAACGGTTAACGACTTCACCATTTTCAACATCGATTTTAATAATGTCATACGTTAACCAGATATTTGCATATAAAAATCCGTCGACATATTCGAGTTCATTAATATTATTAAAGTCAGTCTCAATCTCCTCAATCACTTCAAACGTTTCTAGATCTCTTAATAAAACAGTGGCGCTTCCATTGCTCATCCAAACGGCATCACGCATATCATCATAAGCGAGTCCCCAACCTTCACCTTCGTATTCAATTGTGTCAATCACTTCTAAAGTTTCCGGATTACGTGCAAATAATGTCTCTGCTTTCCAAGTGAGCTGCAAAACCGAATCCGGCGTAATAGTAATGCCCTCTCCGAATAATGTTGCGTCCAGTCTATCAACTTCTGTAAACTCACCATTTTCCACATCAAGATAACCGATTCTTGAATCTCCATATAACCCAGTCGATAAAAGTAGTCGGCCTTCTTCATCGAGCTCTAATCCTTGAACAAACAAGGGCTCCATAATCGGATAAGCATCAATAAGCTCAATATCCGAATCAGTCATACATATCGAACTCACCAACACACACAGTGAAACAAACATAACAATCACTCCAAAAAAAATAGACTAAGGAAGTATCCCTTAGTCTATTTTATAACATTTTACTTCTCTTTGACGATTTCAGTTGTGCGTACGAATTCGCGCTTCATATCTTGTGTAACTTCTTTTTGTGTCATCAGTGATACGACAACACCCACGATTGTTGCAAGAATGAATCCTGGAATGATTGAGTAGAGTCCAGTGCCGAACTCATCAAACACGTATACCCAAAGGATGACTGTTGCTGCACCGGTTACGATTGAAGCAATCGCACCAGAACGTGTCATCTTCTTCCAGTGAAGTGCTAAAATGACGAGCGGTCCAAATGCAGCACCGAATCCTGCCCAGGCGTTGGCAACGATATCGAGAACAACTGATTCGTCATCCCATGCGATAATAATTGCGACGATTGCAACAAGGACAACTGATATCCGACCGGCACCTACATACATTCTATCGAGCTGTTCATCAGTTTTAGTTTCTTTCTTTTTAAACTTATCGCGTGAGAGTCTAAAGAAGTCCTGTACCAGTGAACTTGAAGTGACAAGTAACTGTGAAGAAATTGTACTCATAATTGCTGCCAGGATAGCTGCCAGGAAAAAGCCTCCGACAAACGGATTAAATAATACCTGTGACATCAATATAAGTATTGTTTCCGGGTCTACGATGTTTTCTGCTGTTGTATCAATAAATACGACACCCAGTATACCTGTTGTAACAGAGCCTAATAATGCAATTGCCATCCACGAAATACCAATACGTCGTGCAGCCGGTAATATTTTGTGGCTGCGCGCTGACATAAAGCGGATGATGATGTGGGGTTGACCGAAGTAACCAAGACCCCATGCAAGTCCACTGATTATTGTGACTGCACCAACACCTGCAAATAATGATAAGTAACTGACATCATTCAGTGCAGCGAGTTCGTCTAAGCGCACTAAAGGTTCGACATCGTAATTTGCTGTCAAAGTGAAATACGCTGTAATTGGTACAATCACCATTGCGATAAACATAATTACGCCTTGGAATAAGTCCGTTAAACTTACCGCTAAGTATCCACCTAAAAAAGTATAGATAATAACAATCGCAGCTACGATAAACAATCCGATGAAATAATTCGTGTTAAACGCATTTTCGAATAACTTACCACCGGCAACCATACCAGATGCTGTATAAACTGCGAAGAACACTACGATTACGAGACCACTGACAATCCTAATGATGTTCGAGTTGTCTCTAAATCGATTGGCGAAGAACTCCGGAAGCGTGATTGAGTTGTTAGACACTTCAGAGTACACGCGCAGTCGCGGCGCTGTAACAAGATAGTTTACATACGCACCAATAGTTAAACCGATCGCAATCCATGCAGCAGATACCCCGGCTGTATAGGCTTCACCCGGAAGACCCATCAGCATCCAACCCGACATGTCTGAAGCACCGGCTGATAATGCAGTTACCCAAGGCCCAATGTTTCTTCCACCGAGCATGTACTCATCAAGGTTAGAGGTTGATTTTTGGTATGCGTACCAACCAATGTAAATCAATAACAGGAAGTACAGGATAATCATTACCATCTCTTGCCATCCAGCAGTGAATGTAAATACGTTTCCTAGAGTCATGTTGTAATTTACCTCCAAATATTAAATTTTGTGTTCTTTAATAACCTAACGAACATTGAACATAATTGCAACACCTGATTTTAGTTAGTTTTTTATCAGAATTAGATTTATCAGTCGACTTCTGATAAAATTTAAATGTTATGTAACACAAAGAAAGGGAGCTGTATATGTCTGAAATTAACAAAGAAATCGTTAAGCACGTTGCCAAGCTTGCACGTATAGAGATTTCTGATGAGATTGCAACAGAATTCACGAGTGAACTCGATGAAATACTAAATTATGCGCATATTATGGACGAACTATCATTAGACGACGTGACTCCGAAATTCCATGCACTTGAGCTGTCAAATGTCATGCGTGAGGACATACCTGAATCACCGCTGACTCAAGACGAGGCACTGAGCAACTCAAAATCAACAGAGAATGGGCAATTTAAAGTGCCACGTATGCTTTAAGGAGATTATATATGGATATCAATCAATTATCAGTTGAACAATTAATTGAAAAAATTAAGTCAAAAGAGCTTAAGCCGTCTGAGATTGTGAAGCGTTATATTGAGCGCATCGAGCAGCATGATCCTGCGATTGGCGCATTTTTATTTGTGAACAAAGAAGATGCAATCAAGCATGCTGAAGCGCTCGATAAACTTCAAGATAGCGATGAAGTAACTGGTGAACTGTTCGGTATTCCAATGGGAATCAAGGATAACATTGTCACTAAAGATGTCTTAACGACTGCAGCAAGCCGTATGTTGGAAGATTTTAAGCCGGTATATGATGCAACTGTGATGGAACATTTAAACAAAGAAAACGCAGTGTTGCTTGGTAAACTTAACTTAGATGAATTTGCAATGGGTGGTTCGAACGAAACGTCTTATTTTAAAAATGTTAAAAACCCATGGAATCAAAGAAGAGTCCCAGGTGGATCATCAGGTGGCTCCGCCGCTGCTGTGGCAGCAGGTTTAGTACCGTTTGCACTCGGTACAGATACGGGCGGCTCAATTCGTCAACCGGCTGCATACTGTGGCATCGTCGGCATGAAGCCGACGTATGGTCGAGTATCGCGCTATGGTTTGATTGCGTTTGCTTCAAGTTTAGATTGTATTGGACCTATGACTAAGAATGTGAGAGACAATGCGAAGATATTAGAAATTATTTCCGGCTCAAATAGTAAAGACGCGACAACAATGCCGGATGTTGAAAACTTATTCTTAGAAACAATCGATAAAGATATCAAAGGCATGAAGATTGCTCTGCCAAAAGAATATATTATGAATGCATCTGATGAAGTGAAAAAAGCCGTGTTAAAAGCGAAAGAAATTTATGAATCGCTCGGTGCGACTGTTGAAGAAGTATCACTTAGAAAAACGAAGTACATCGTCAGTGCATATCACATCATCGCTTCAAGT
>JBGYPO010000030.1:0-12977 GCA_041838435.1 Aliicoccus sp.
AAAACAGTTCCCAACTTCAGGTGAGCATGTGTTAATGGGGCCGGGTGAAGGTGCCGGTGTAGTGGATATTGGTGATAATCAAGCTGTCGTGTTTAAAATTGAATCACACAACCACCCTTCAGCAGTTGAACCTTACCAGGGTGCAGCTACTGGTGTCGGTGGTATTATCCGTGACATCGTGTCGATTGGTGCACGTCCGATTGGTCTGTTAAATTCACTGCGTTTTGGTGAACTTGAGAATAAAAATAATCGTCGTCTTTTAAAAGGTGTCGTATCAGGTATAGGCGGATATGGAAACTGTATCGGCGTACCAACCGTTTCCGGTGAAGTGGAATTTGACCCATCATATGACGGTAACCCGCTCGTTAACGCAATGTGTGTGGGTGTGATGGACCAGGACTTAATTCAAAAAGGAACAGCAAAGGGTGCCGGTAACAAAGTGATCTACGTCGGTTTAAAGACAGGTCGGGATGGTATTCACGGTGCGACGTTTGCATCGGAAGAGTTAACAGAAGACTCTGAGGCAAAGCGTCCTTCCGTACAAATTGGTGACCCATTTACAGGTAAAAAATTGATGGAAGCAACGCTGTGGGCAATTGAGCAGCCGGAGCTTGTCGGTATTCAAGATATGGGTGCAGCCGGTTTAACATCAAGCAGTTCTGAAATGGCGGCTAAAGGTGACAGCGGAATCACACTTAACTTAGAGAAAGTACCTGTGCGTGAAGCAGGCATTACGCCTTATGAAATGATGCTCTCAGAAACACAGGAGCGTATGCTACTTGTCGTTAAAGACGGAACTGAGCAAAAATTCCTAGATGCATTTAAGCGTTTTGAACTCGATACTGCAGTGATTGGTGAAGTCACAGACGGTGATACTTATTTACTGAAGTATGAAGATGAAGTATATGCTGAGATACTTGTACAGCCGTTATCTGAAGAAGCACCGGTCTACGTGCTTGAAGGCGAGCCGATTGAAATCTCAGAAGTGCAGGCAGATTACAGTAATGCAAACATAAATGATGTGTTTGACCAATTAATTAATCATCCAACGCACGGAGATAAATCTTATATTTACGAACAGTATGACAACCAGGTTGGTTCAAACACTGTGCGTAAACCTGGCTTTGGTCCTGGTGTTGTCCGCGTAGAAGGTACAGACAAAGCAATTGCAATGGCTGTCGACGGGAAGAGTCGCTATGTGTATGCTGACCCATACAATGGAGGTAAAGAAGTCGTCGCTGCAACATTCCGTTCAATTATTTCTACAGGTGCACTGCCACTTGCAATGACTGACTGCTTAAACTATGGCAGTCCGGAAAAAGGAAAAGTATATACGCAGCTTGGAGAATCGACACGAGGGATGGCAGAAGCATGTGAAGTTTTAAACACACCGGTTGTCTCAGGAAACGTTTCACTCTACAACGAGACGCCTACGTCATCGATTCTGCCAACACCGACAATCGGTATGATTGGTTTGATTGATGATGTCAATATCCTGCAGGATAGAGCAATTAAATCCGGTGATGCAATTTTCTTAGTCGGAGCGACTGATGATGACTTTGCAGGTTCACAAATCGAAAAACTAATCGATAAAGATATTGCACACACACAGCGCCGCATTGATTTAAATATAGAATACACACGCGGTATGGACCTTCGTCAGATGTTTATCGATAGAAAAATCCAAATGATTGCACCGCTTGGACGTGGTGGTGTTGCGATTAAACTTGCGCAGCTGGCGAGTCATCACAATATCGGTGTCAATGCATCATTTGATTTTGACGGTCAATTGTTATTTAGTGAAACAGCTTCACGCTATATTGTTATCGCACCAAGCGGTACTAAGATAAAAGACGCGGTTGAAGTAGGTACGCTTACTGAAGACACATTTACACTTAAAACGAAGACAGACACGATAGAAAAATCTGTGTCAGAACTCCGCCAACTTTGGGAAGGGGCAATTCCACAATGGATCAAATCCGTGGATTAAATGAAGAATGTGGTGTTTTTGGAATATGGGGGCACGAGCGCGCAAGTGATTTAACATACATTGCATTGCACTCGTTGCAGCATCGTGGACAGGAAGGCGCTGGAATCGTGTGCTCAAACAATGATTATTTGTTTGGTGCACGCGGAACAGGTCTTTTAACCGAAGCAATTTCGAAAGAACAATTATTATCATTAAAAGGATTCCCACATGCGATTGGGCATGTGCGCTATGCAGCAAAAGGCGGCAGTGAATTATCCAACGTTCAGCCATTTTTGTTTAAATCATCACGGGGAGATCTCGGTATCTGTCACAATGGTAACCTGGTGAATGCACTTAATGTACGTGCTGCACTTGAAGATGATGGTGCAATTTTTCAGACGACAAGTGATGCAGAAGTGCTTGCACATTTAATTAGAAAGAGTAAAGCATCGACTCATAAAGGACGCATTAAACAAGCACTACAACAAATCAAAGGTGCGTTCTCTTACTTAGTTATGACTGAGGGTTCGATGACAGTTGCTCTTGATGATCATGGGGTACGTCCACTAATGCTTGCAGAACTGGACGGCGCTTATTGTGTAGCGAGTGAGACGTGTGCATTTGATGCGATTGGTGCGAATTATATTCGTGACGTCGAGCCGGGGGAACTAATTACAATTTCAAATGAAGGTATCGAATTTGATCGTTATTCAGAAATAGATAACCCGAATATGTGTTCAATGGAATACATATATTTTGCACGTGCGGATTCAAATTTCCGAGGTCATTCTACATATCGCATACGTAAAGCACTCGGCCGTAAACTTGCAGAACAAATGACGCATATCGAAGCGGATGTTGTAATCGGTGTACCAGACTCATCATTGGCAGCAGCAAATGGTGCAGCTGAAATCTTAAAAATTCCACAAGAGCAGGGATTAATTAAAAACCGCTATGTTGGTCGAACGTTTATCGAATCAGGTCAAGCGACAAGAGAACGTAAGGTGCGCATGAAGCTCTCGACAGTAAATGATGTAGTACGCGGTAAGCGAATTCTTGTAATTGACGATTCTATCGTGCGCGGGACGACAAGTAAGTTTATAATTAAAGCACTGAGGGATGCAGGCGCGCTCGAAGTGCATATGGGAATATCATCACCTCCATTAATTCACCCGTGTTTCTATGGAGTAGATGTATCAACACATGCTGAAATTATCGCATCAGAAAAAAGTGTGGATCAAATCTGTAAAGAAATTGATGCAGATTCACTCACATATCTTGATGTGGATCAGATGCATGATGTCTATCGTAGTTTTGATTTACGCGGAGAATGTGCAGCGTGCTTTACAGGTGAATACCCAATAGAAATTATTGATCAATTATTACCTCAAGAAAAAGACCTAAAAACGAAAGGCGTGTAGTGCATGAGTGATCAGTATAAAGAAGCCGGCGTCGATATAGAAGCTGGTTATGAAGCGGTAGAACGCATGAAATCACATGTATCAAAAACGATGCGTAAAGAAGTAATGAACCCACTTGGTGGTTTTGGTGGTGCCTTTGATTTATCACAATTAAACATGAAACAACCATTGCTCGTCTCAGGAACAGATGGCGTAGGAACGAAGTTAAAACTTGCCATTGATTCAGATATTCATGACACAATCGGTATTGATGCTGTTGCAATGTGTGTCAATGACATCATTACAACAGGTGCTGAACCGCTCTTTTTCCTAGATTATCTTGCACTGAACAAAGTTATTCCAACGCACGTTGAACAAATTGTTAAAGGTGTTGCCGAGGGTTGTGTACAGTCAGACTGTGCACTGATTGGCGGAGAGACTGCTGAAATGGGTGACATGTACGGCGTTGGTGAGTATGACATTGCTGGTTTTGCTGTGGGTGCGGTTGAAAAAGCAGATTATATCGACGGCTCAACAACAGCGACAGGCGATGTTGTAATCGGCTTACCGTCAAGTGGTATTCACTCGAACGGATACTCACTGGTACGTAAAATCTTAAAAGATAATAACATAGACACAAATGATACACTTAACGATCAAGCGCTTATTAAACACTTACTTGAACCAACAAGAATCTATGTTAAAGCTGTAAATCATCTAAAAAAACATGTTTCTATTAAAGCGATGAGTCATATAACGGGCGGTGGATTCTATGAAAATATTCCACGTGCGATTCCTGAGGGATTTGGTGTCACAATCGATACAACAAATATCGAAGTACCACCGATTATTAATTTCTTAATTGACAAAGGCAACATCGATAAAAAAGAAGCTTATAACGTATTTAATATGGGCATCGGCTATATGATTATCGTTGCAAAAGAAGACGAAACAATGGCAATACAAGCGCTGCAAGAAGTAGGGGAGTCACCACTTGTTATTGGTAAAGTTACGGATAATAAAGGGGTGGATATTGTTGGTCTCTAAAGGACGTGCAGCTAAAGTAATCGTGTTCGCCAGTGGTCGTGGATCTAATTTTGTTAATTTAGTGAAGAAGAGTAAGAACTCGAACTATAGAGTCATTGCACTGATGGTCGATAATCCTGATGCATATGCGATAGAAGAGGCAAAGCGTCTCGACATTCCTTATTATGTTGTGATGCGTCAGATGGATGAATCCAAAGCACGTCATGAAGAAAAAATTAGAAGTTACCTCGAGACGATTCCATTTGATTTTATTGCACTGGCAGGCTATATGAGAATTCTCTCACCAGAGTTTGTGAGCAAATATAATAAACGAATTATTAATATTCACCCTTCACTCCTGCCTTCATTTAAAGGAAAAGACGCAATTGTGGATGCTTTTAATTATGGTGTTCGCGTGAGTGGTGTAACCATTCACTATGTCGACGGCGGCATAGATACCGGAGAAATCATTGAACAAGAAATTGTTTATGTTGATGATGATGAAACAATAGACTCACTTAAAATAAAAATCCACGAGCTTGAACATGAACTATATCCGAAAGTGATTGAACGATTGATTCAAGATAGGAGGTAAATTATGAAAAAGGCATTGATAAGTGTTTCTGATAAGCGGGGGTTAGAGTCGTTCGTACAAGGTCTCGTCGCAAATGATTATATATTATATTCAACAGGTGGCACGAAACTTGCAATCGAATCATTTGGTGTACCTGTGCGTAGCGTATCTGAACTTACAGATTATCCTGAAATATTAGACGGACGTGTGAAAACATTACACCCGAATATTCACGCAGGCCTACTTGCAGATCGTGATAAACAAGAACATCTTGACACATTAAAAGAACATCATATCGAATTAATTGATCTCGTTGTTGTGAACTTATATCCGTTTAAAGAAACAGTAAAAAAAGATAATATCACTGAGCTTGATGCTATTGAAAATATTGATATTGGCGGACCAACGATGCTGCGTGCTGCCGCTAAGAACTTCCGTTCAGTTGCAGCAGTCGTGCATCCGGAAGATTACAAGGAAGTTTTGTCCCGCATTGAATCTGATGACTTATCTATCGGATTTAGACGTGAGCTGATGGTTAAAGTGTTTGCACATACAAATGACTACGACCAGGCAATCGTTAACTATTTTTCTCAAAATGAACAAGCGCTCAGATATGGTGAAAATCCGCATCAATCTGCACGTCTTGTAAGAACATCATTTGCTCCAAATCAAATTTTAAATGCTAAGATTTTACATGGGAAAGCATTATCATTTAATAACTACCGTGATGCAGAAGCTGCGTTTAGTCTGGCGAAGAAATTCACTGGCCCTGCTTCAGTCGCAGTAAAACATATGAATCCGTGTGGTGTGGGTGTGGGTGATTATATATCAGAAGCATTCCAAAACTGTTTGGACGCGGACCCACAATCAATCTTTGGTGGTATTGTTGCGCTCAATGAGCCTGTGACTAAACGCGCAGCTGATAAAATAAACGACATATTTATCGAAGTGGTCATCGCGCCCGGGTTTGACGATGATGCGCTTGATGTTCTTAAAGAAAAGAAAAATATACGTTTGTTAGAAGTTGATTTCACTGAAGATGAAATAGCTGAAGAATTTGTGAGTGTATCAGGAGGCTACTTAGTTCAGTCTTCAGATACAGGAACACTTGATGTATCTAATATTGAAGTTGTCACAGAAAAAACACCAAGCCGTGAACAATTAAAAGCCATGGCACTTGCTTGGGAAGTTGCAAAACACGTTAAGAGTAATGCGATTGTCCTTGCTAATAACAAACAGACGGTTGGAATTGGTGCAGGACAAATGAACCGTGTGGGTGCACTTAAAATTGCGGTCGATCGCGCGATTGAACTTAATGATGATATCGTGATGGCGAGTGACGGATTTTTCCCTATGCCGGATTCGATTGAACTAGCGCATCAACATGGTATTAAAGCGATTATTCAGCCGGGTGGTTCTAAACGTGATCAGGATTCAATTGATAAGTGTAATAAATATGGGATAGCTATGGTATTTACACATATGCGTCACTTTAAACACTAAGGGAGCGAAACGCACATCATGATAAATATAGCAGTTATTGGAAGCGGCGGGAGAGAGCATGCGCTCGTTAAAAAGTTAACAGACTCAAAGCGCGTTGATACTGTATACGCCCTCCCAGGTAACGTCGGAACACGTCACCTTGCTGAGAATATAGATGTAAATATAAGTGATTTCGAAGCCATCCTAGAAATATGTGAGACTCACAGTATAGAATGGGTGATTGTGGGGCCTGAAGACCCCTTAGCGAATGGTATCACCGATTTTCTTACAGAGCATAACATCAAAGTGTTTGGTCCAAACAAGTTTGAAGCGCAAATGGAATCATCTAAAGACTTTACGAAGCAAATGATGGCGAAGTACAATATACCAACAGCAGATTTTAAAACATTTACCGATTTAGAAGATGCTAAAACCCATGTGCAAGAATCCGGCACACCAATTGTCTTAAAGCAAGATGGGCTCGCTGCAGGCAAAGGTGTAATTGTCGCACTTACTCTGGAAGAAGCATTAAATGGGTTAGAAATGATGCGTCCGAGTCCAGATAAACCAGTTGTTATAGAAGAGTTTTTAATGGGTGAGGAATTTTCCTTGATGATTCTGGTGAATGGTGAATTTTATCATCCGTTTGAAATGATAGCACAAGATCACAAACGAGCTTATGAGAATGATACAGGTCCAAACACAGGCGGTATGGGGGCGTATGCGCCCGTTTCGCACATCAGTGAATTAGTGCGTCAAAAAACAATAGATACGATTGTTGAACCCATAATAAATGCCATGGTAGAAGAGGGATTAGATTATTTTGGCGTTCTATATTTAGGCGCTATTGTCGATGAGACAGGTACGGTCAAAGTAATAGAATTTAATGCACGTTTTGGTGATCCTGAGGCCCAGGTATTACTGCAGATGATGGATTCTGACCTCTTTGAAATCATCGAAAAAACAGCGCAGAAAGAACCGTTTACGATTGATTGGAAACCAGGTAGCCTTGTTGGTGTAATGCTGGCTTCAAGTGGTTATCCAGAGGATTACCAAAAGGGTAAGGGTGTTGATTATTCAGCGGTCGATACGCATTGTTATGTTAGTGGACTCAGACTGGAAGACAATCAAACGTTGACGAGCGGCGGTCGAGTGCTTCTCGTTACAGGGCAGGGAGACACGATAGAACAGGCACAAGAAGCGGCTTATAATCATTTAAATAAAGTAAATTATGAAGCACAAGATTTATTTTATCGTTCTGATATAGGACGACGTGCATTAGGAAAATAATATAACACGTACATCGTTGCCAAAAGCTATGACGATGTGCGTGTTATTTTTTGTTATAATTTAATTATTGTACTTAATTAGATGAAAATATTATAGGGGAAATGTAGATGAAACGCTTAGAGATTTTCTTTATCTTCATCTGCTTGTTTGTAATTGTAGTTGTTATTGACAGTGCAAGCCTAAATCGCAGCACGGATGTTGAAGTGTCAGACGTTATAATTTTGCTTGGTGGTGGAGATGATGGACGCATTACGCTTGCTGGTGAATTGTATGAAGCAGGTTATGCGGAATATGTATATGTTACGTCTGCACATGCGAGTGAAGTTGATTATCATGCATTAAACACGGAGTATTATGGTATACCAGACGAAGCAGTTATCTATCATGAAGATGCGAACTCCACGTTTGAGGATGCAGTATCTACATTTGAGTTAATGAATAATGAAGGATTTGAATCAGCTATCATTGTGAGTAGTGATTATCATATTAAACGCGCACGCATGATTTTTGATCGGCTTAATGAAGATAGTTTTACCCTATACTTTGCTGGGGCACCAAATCATGCTGGAGAACGGTGGTTTGAGACAGACCGTTGGTACCAACTTTGGTGGAGTGAATTTATTAAATACTGGGGTTATGAACTTCATATGTATCGCTTATTTTAAAAGAATATCGCCAAATTCTGAGTTATAGATGAGAAATATTATTCTAAGTGCGATAATGGTCCATCTAATATAGTATAATGGGTTGTATTGCTAAAGTAATCATGAGTGACTGTGAAAGGAGGTAGTGCATGCGTTATATATATGCCATTTGTTCATTTTTAATGTTCAAAGTGACCCAGTATGTACTTGCACGTCGACTACTTAATCTGAGTCTGACAAAAAAGTTTAACCAAAAGGAACCGGGACTCAGCCTTTATTTGCGTACAGATAACCACGTTGGACTTATTGAACTCTTAAACAGTCTAAAATTAGATGATAATTATATAAAATATTTAAAAGCCATTGTGTATCGGCATGAAAAAAATTATTTAAGAGCCTTTCAGTTAATTAAAGACATTGATCATGCAGGCCTTCATTTTTTAAAAGTAAGATTACTTTATGAGTTAAAGGATATGTATGAGCTCATCCAACTCTCAAAATCAAATGTTGATATTCTTAAACATTTAACACCCTTGCAACAACAAACATTGTTGCGCTATTTAGTCGCGCGCAATTTATTTGATGAAGCGGAATATATGATTCACTCGACTGAGATTGTTAATGAATCTTTATCCCAAACGTTCGAAGAAGCAAAGGGTGATATATTTTACCGTTACACTTGGACATCTTTTCGTGCAAATATATTAGAAGTAACGCATGATGCCTTATCTGCAAGTGAATTATATGCCGTTATGTCTAAGGAAAATAAACAGATGCAAAGCTTAGGTTTTGTATTATTTATTAATGAATATTATATGAATCCTGAACAAGTGGCATTCATTAATACGCATTTGGTCCCACACATCAATGCTGAACCGGCACTGCTTCATTATATAAATCCAAATGCAATTTATGCACTCAACTTTACATTCGATGATGACACTGAAGAGGTTATGCGCATTCAAAGTTTACTCAATCAAATTCAACAAGGCGTGGATCCTGAGCGCTTATTAAATGAGCTCCACACATTGCTTGAAGAGTCACTGCTTAATCATCAGCATATTTTTACACTAAGACGTATCTTACTTGAGAATAAAATAGATGTTAACGCAGATTATTTTCTAAACTTGTTAAAAGATAATCGTAAAATGGAAGCCGTATTTCATTATGCACCACTATTTACTGAAGCATCTATAAAAGATGATATTGATAAAGTTGTATGTGATGTCTATTCTGTGCGTTCATTAAAGAGAATTTACCATGTAGTGACTAAGCAGCTTGCAAACTTGGATGAACAATTTATATTGCCAAAATACTACTTACAGTATTTGGAGAAAAATAATGCCAAAGTTGAGCAGACAGTGTTGCTCTATAAGCATTATTATAATGTTGATGATGCAGATGAATTACATTTTTATGTCATTGATAAAACTGTCGACAAGCGCGTGAAAGTACATGTGCGCATTTCTCACTATTTGTTTAAACAGCGTCGCTATGATGAATCCCTCGCTGAGATCGAGTCTGCGTACATTGTTAATTCAAAACATGTAGATGTTCTCCGCGGACTTATTCGTACGCATCATGTGCTTGGCAATGTAGATAAACGCTTTAGATTTGTTAAAGAACTGAAAGATGTAAATAATACAAGACTCTTTAAAAATGAATATGAACTCGCGCGTCAAGAAACGAAACTTTATCATATGGAATGGGATATCAGTAAGGACTTTTCACTTGCAACTGACTATCTGGCAAGAGATAAAAAAATATTATTCGTATTAAACAAAGCTTTGCCAGCGGTTAACGGCTATACGATACGCTCAAATGAAATGATGAAACGCGTTCATGAAGAGGGCTTTCATGTCGCTGCAACAACACGTCTTGGGTGGGCACCGGAACATGAGGGTTACGAGACACCGGATACAAGAGATGATGATATTCGCATTCATTATTTAGACCAATCATCTCGATATTTAACGAACCAAACACCGATACTTGATTACTTTGATGCGTATGCGCATGCTCTAAATCGTGTAATTGAATATGAGAGACCGTCTGTTATACATGCAGCTTCAAACTTTCAAAATGCTTTGCCGGCACTTCGGCTCGGACGTGCTTACAAAATACAAACGGTCTATGAAGTGCGTGGAATGTGGCACCATACACAAAGTTCTAAAAGTAAAGGCTTTATGGATTCTGACCGCTTTAAACTTCATGAGGCATATGAGTTATATTGCTGTAAGTTAGCAGAGAAGGTCATTTGTATTAGTGAATCATTGAAGACTTATTTAGTCGAAAAAGGGATTAGCGCTGAGAAAATTACGGTTGTACCTAATGGGGTGGATACAGAGAGTATTCAACCTATGAACCCGAATCAAGATATCATTGAAAAATATCACCTTGAAGATCATACTGTACTTGGTTTTATCGGTTCAATAACTGCATATGAAGGACTTGATTTAGTACTGGAAGCGCTTAAACAGCTAAATGAAGATACAACCATCGTTGAACGTTTTAAGTTTCTAATCGTAGGTGATGGGCCTTACCGCGTACATTTAGAAATGATGGCTGAACATTTACAAGTATCTGATGATGTAATATTTGTCGGTAAAGTACCACATGCAGAAGTTTCAAAGTTTTACTCTGTCATCGATATCGCACCATTCCCGCGTATTAATGATTTAGTGTGTCAACTCGTCACGCCAATTAAAACCTACGAGGCGATGAGTATGGGGAAACGTGTAATAGTCAGTGATGTTGGTGCTTTAAAAGAGATGGTCATCGATAAGAAGAACGGTGTTTATTTTGAAGCAGAAAACGTCGATGCTCTTGTCAGTTCTATACGAGAAGTAATCCATTTAGATAATTTAGGTAACAATGCACGTGACTGGGTGATTGATTATCGTGACTGGACTGTGCTGACGGATGATATAACTATGCAGTACCAAAAAGAAACGGTTGCATAACACATCTTTACAAGATAGTGTAGCGTTTACCGTTTTTATATTATTTTCTAACGATTTTGGTTATAATGAAATCTGTTGAAATTTAAGCAAGGGAACATACATATGAAACTTTTCAAACTATGGTATACAGAACAGAAAGAAAATATCGGTCTGATCTGGAAATTAAATCTTTATGATTTTAAATCACAGTATGCAAGGCATTACCTTGGTATCCTATGGATATTTTTAATGCCATTGCTACAGATTGGTGTTTTATGGATGGTATTTGGACTTGGGATACGTGGTATCCGTGAAGATGTAGACGAGGTACCTTTCATTGTGTATTTAATGACAGGCATATTTGGATTCCGTTTTATAACAGGCTGTATTACAGGCGGGGCAGGTGCCATTTTATCTAAGGCCGGATTGCTTACTAAGATGCAATTTCCATCCAGTGTACTTATTTCCATCAAAATAATGAATGAAGTTATTACGCTGCTATTGGTCACGGTTATAGTGTTCGTTGTGAGTATATATAATGGATATACGCCATGGTTTACATATTTTGGATTGATTTATTTTATTATAGCGACGGTTGCATTCACTTATGGCGTTGCATTGATTTTATCTGCCATGATAGTTATTGTCAGAGATATTAAAAATTTACTCGCGAATGTTATGCGGTTATTCTTCTTTATGACACCAATTTTTTGGTCGTTAAACAGTGCAACACCATTAATGGAAGTTATAAGTGCATATAACCCGTTTACATTCTTGTTAATGACATATCGAGCAGCCTTTATATTTGAAGATATGTATATTTATGGTGGTGCTTCAAACCACATTTATTTCTGGACGTTAACCGCATTTATTTTCTATATCGGACTGCATGTACATTATAAATTTAGAGATCGCTTCGTAGATTATATGAGATAGGAGGAACAATCGGTGGACTATAAAGTAAGCATTAAAAATGTATCAAAGGCATTTGAAATCATGACTAAAAAAAGAAATCGGTTGATGTCTCTTTTTACGGGTGGTGGCTCAAAAAATGTAAAGCCATATTTTGCGCTGAAAGACATATCTTTTGATGTTGAAGCGGGTGACGCTGTTGGTATACTCGGACTGAATGGTTCTGGTAAATCGACACTTACAGATTTGCTTGCAGGTGTCACTCAACCGACGACCGGTACGATTGAAGTGGATGGTGTGCCATCATTGATTGCTATTGGTGCAGGGTTGGAGCAAGATTTAACTGGTGTAGAGAACATTCGTTATAAATGTCTCATGCATGGGTTAAGTCCTGAAAAAATTGACAGTATTTTCGATGAGATTGTTGAATATAGTGAACTTGGAGATTTTATACATCAACCACTTAGAATGTATTCAAGTGGAATGCGTTCAAAACTTGGCTTCTCGATAGCGATTCATACAGGCACAGATATATTAATTATTGATGAAGCCTTATCAGTTGGCGATAAAACATTCTCAGATAAGTCTGCAGAAAGTATTAAAGAATTTACAGGACAAGGAAAGACTGTGTTTTTTGTATCACACGCACCCGGTGCTCTAAAGAAAATGTGTAACAAGGGAATATGGTTACACTTTGGGGAGATGCGTGCTGCTGGTGATATTAATGAAGTCAGCGCA
>JBGYPO010000031.1:0-11114 GCA_041838435.1 Aliicoccus sp.
ATCCAATTGTGATTCCAATGTTATACAATTTAATAGTTTCCATTAGTTTATATATTAGATTTCGAATAAGTATTTTTGTTTCATTAAGTTTATCTTTAATTATACTAGAAAAATCGATAATTACCTTACTCTTCAAAATTTTATAGATTTAAAATAAATTTACCCCACGAGTTTGCAGATCTCTCATCTGTAAACTCATGGGGTAAATATTATTCTTTAATGCTCTGATTTATTAGCTTTCTTCCGTCGTATCTATCAACTTCCTTGCTTTAAAAAACACGGCTGCATACTCATCATACAGATGTTCTATAAACCGGCGCAGATTCTCTCCATTCTCACCGGACATCTTAATTGAATTCATCTGCAGTATCTTCGTCATTTTAAACAAGTTCGCAAAGTACAACACCTTGTTGCTCACGGGCACTGTCCGCGTGTGTTCAAATTCGTTATAGCAATTCTGGCAGATGATCCCGTGGTGCTCATAACTGTAGCGGTCGAACAGTTTATAATCGTCCGTCCCGCAAATCTCACAATGCGAGGCCTGCAGTTCTACACCGTAGAACCGCATCATCTTAATCATAATAAATGCAAGCACCGCATTCCTCTCATAGCCCGCTTCAAGCAAATCAAAACCTTTTTTCAATAACACATAAAACCCTTTTGACTCGAGCCCGCCGTCCATACCACGCACAACGACTTCCTGAATGTAAGACGCATACGCGTACAGCTCAAAATCCTTATTAATTACTTTATAGTTATGCATGACTTCAACTTCCGTCAGCGTCCCCATACCCTTATGTTTGCTATACGTAAACAACGTTTCTGTAATACCCTGCTTCAACGTCTGAAATGCATTGTTCGGCTTGTTATACCCACGCGCCATAAGGGGCACCTGCACACCCTGCTCATTTAACATCGTGATGATTTTACTCGACTCACTATAATTCGTCTGTCTGATCACAAAGCCCTGTTGTTTATAAAGCATGCGCTCACCTTTTAATATTCATCATCCCGATAGCCAAGGCCACGGATAAAGTTCTTCTTATTACGCCAATCTTTCTGCACTTTGACCCACAGCTCAAGATACACTTTTGAACCAAGTAGATTCTCGATATCTAAGCGTGCGCGTTTACCAATTTCTTTAAGCATCTTACCGCCCTTACCGATGACCATACCTTTTTGTGATTCTCGCTCAACAAAAATTGTAGCCTGGACATGGACCTTAGAGCCCTCGCTATCTGCTTTCATCTTCTCGACTTCAACACCAATCGCATGTGGTATTTCCTGGCTTGTCAGATGCAGTGCTTTTTCGCGAATAAGCTCTCCGACTATGAAGTGCTCCGGGTGGTCAGTGATTCTATCTTCAGGATAATACATCGGACCTGGTGGTAAGTGGCCTTCGATTACCTCAAGTAAGCGGTCAATATTATTTCCTTGTAGTGCAGAAATTGGAACAATATCAGTGAAGTCTAATAAGTCTTTGTAGACCTCGATTTGTTCGATGAGTTTATCCGGGTGGACTAAATCAATTTTATTTAGGACTAAAATAATCGGTGTCGTTGTATTCTTAAGCATTTCAATAATAAACGCGTCACCGCGACCCAGTTCTTCTGACACGTTGACTAAGAAAAGAATAACTTCTGTCTCCCTTAGCGTATTGCGCGCGACTTTCATCATGTGTTCACCAAGTTCATGTTTTGGCTTATGAATACCCGGCGTATCGATAAAAATCATCTGAGAGTTTTCTGTTGTGTGGACACCTTGGATTTTATTGCGTGTTGTTTGGGGTTTATCGGACATGATTGCTATCTTTTGTCCAAGTACTTTGTTCATAAAAGTGGATTTACCGACGTTTGGTCGCCCGATAATACTTATGAAACCTGATTTAAATTCTGTCTCTGTCATTCGTTTAAATCCTTTCCTGAGAACCCGAGTGGTAATAATTCATCCACGGTTCTACTCACGATATCTGATGTGTGATTGGTCATGTAGACAGGCATGTCGCCATGTGTCAGTTCTTTTAATACTTGCCTGCACACGCCACATGGACTGGACGGTGTGCCTGCATCGGTCGTTATGACAATTGCTTTAAATTTGGTAATACCTTGAGAATAAGCACTCACCAGCGCTGCACGTTCTGCGCATATCGTCGGTGAGTACGCTGCATTCTCTATATTTGCACCATGTATTATTGTACCATCTTCTGCAATTAAGGCCGCGCCAACTTTAAAGTTTGAATATGGTGCATATGCGCGACTCTGTGCTTTTCGCACTTCGTCATACCAAGCTTGTTCGAAAATTCCATCGTTCATAGTTAACGCTCCTAAATCCAGTATGGCACAAAGATAATAAGTGCGACGATAACAGCATAGATTGATGCAATCAAAACAGCAAACGCACTGATATCCTTCGCTTGTTTGGCCAATGGATGGTATTTATGTGTCACTAAATCAACTGTTGTTTCTATTGCTGTGTTTATCGCTTCTGTTAGAAGTACAAGTATGATTGCAGTTGTAATAAACAACCATTCTGTGCTTGTTAAGTTATGGATAAAACCAAATATTACGACGATGATTGCGATTAATACATGGATAATATAGTTTTTATCTTTTTGTATAAGTGCGATGCATCCATCGAATGTATGTTTAAATCGCTCAAATAAATTCATTACGCATCTCGATTAATACCGAAATCTTTTAATATCGCATCTTGCAGTGCGTTCATTTCTCGCTCATCGTCGTCCGTCATATGATCATAGCCGAGCAGGTGTAGGAATCCATGAAGTGCTAAGAACACAAATTCACGCATTTCTGAATGACCATAATCTTCAGCCTGCGCGCGCGCGACTGCATCTGCAATGATGATATCACCGAGCGCGCGTCCTGCGTCTTCGTGGAAGATGTTATCTTCCTCATCTTCCATTGCAAAGCTGATGACGTCAGTAACAGAATCTTTGTCTCGATACGTCGCATTTAAATCCTGTATTTCCACGTTGTCCACATATGAGACACTAAGTTCTGCATCACCTTGTTGACTAAGATAAGCGTATGCATGTTGGAGTAATGCTTCAGTGTTCTCTTTTATCTCATCAGTGACGGTATTTTTATCATCAATAAAATCAATTGTCAGCATGCAGATTCTCCTTATCATATGCGCGGATAATCTTAGAGACAAGCGGGTGTCTCACCACGTCAGAATCATCTAAACGATTAATCGCAACACCTTTGATATCTTCAAGTTTAGAGAGTGCATCAACCAATCCACTCTTTACACCTCTAGGCAGGTCAATTTGAGTCGCATCACCTGTAACAATCATCTTTGATTCAAAACCAAGTCGTGTCAGGAACATTTTCATCTGCATTTCAGTTGTGTTTTGCGCTTCATCTAAAATGACAAATGCTTCATTTAAAGTACGTCCTCTCATATACGCGAGTGGTGCAACTTCAATTGTACCGCGCTCTATAAGACGGTCTGTTGTTTCTACACCAAGAATTGTGTGGAGTCCATCATATAACGGTCTTAAATAAGGATCTACTTTCTCTTTTAAATCACCTGGTAGGAATCCTAGGTTCTCGCCCGCTTCAACGGCTGGTCTTGTTAACACTATGCGTTTGACTTTATTTTCTCTAAGCATCTGACATGCAATGACGACAGCTAAGAATGTTTTACCTGTACCTGCTGGACCGACAGCAATCGTTAAGTCATTTCTATAAATATTTTCAATATAGAGACGCTGACCTGTTGTTTTAGCACGTATGGATTTACCCTTAGTGTCTCGTGCAATCTCTTCGCTGTACATATCTGATAAATATTCAATTGTCCCTTTTTTAGCCATTGAAGCAGCAGATTGTACATCGCGCAAATTCACAGACATTCCACGCTGGATTACTTTTAATAAATTAATGAGTATATCCTCAACACGTTCAACAGCTTCGTCTTCTCCTGAGACAGTAAACTCATTACCGAGCGTATGAATCTTTACATCAAATTCTTCTTCGAGATAAGTGATGTGTTGATCATTCGCACCAATTAGTTGTTGTGCCTCATCTAAGCTTTCTATATTCAAAATATTTGGCATTTACAAACCCCTTTTGATTAATCATTTGTTATAAATTTACCATTTTAATTTGATAACTGCAATTCAGTTGTATAGCCTTCATGATGAAACAGACATGTGTTTTGTGTACAATAGGTGTAACAAATAAAGAGGAGTACGCTATGAAAATTACTGATATGAGAACCCTCGGTGCTGTCTTACTCGGGATACTCGCAGGTCTGTATTTTGATGTGATTTATACGTGGGAAAATGCAGGCACACTGATAGTTGCCGGACTCAGTTTAATTGGTCTGCTCATCTGTTTTTTCATTATCCAGATGCTTGCTAAAGGCGATGAAAATAAGAGTAAATCTCTTTTTGTCATATTTTTCCTTGCGTTTGCCGCAACATTTATAGTGACGTGGATATTTTATCTTATATAAATTTAAGCCGGGCATAAACAACCATTTGGTTGAATGCCCGGCTTTTTTTATTTTCTCGATTTTGGCTGATTCAATATTTCAGAGAATATAATACCATCAAGTACTGTCTTACGATTGATTTCAAATTCATAGCCGCCAATCTCGCCACTCCGGATTAAATCACTGCCCTTAGTGTAGCGATTTTTCTCAGCTTGTTCTCTCGTCATACCGCGTTCAGATTTTGATACACGTTCAACACTGGACGTGTATCGGCCTGGCCGGTTCGCAGCTTCTCTATTCCGGGGTTCACGCGTCGTCGCTTGACGGCCTTGACGTGAAAATTCGCCAATTTCATTACTGCCATCAGTTAAACTGCCAGCACCGTCAGTCAGGCTTCCTGCACCTTCGGTTAAACCGCCACCGCCGGAGATCGTGTCCTGAATCGTATCGAATTCGCCTTGAACGCGAGTACGGGATCGCTGATACGTATCCTGTGCGATACGTCTACCACTGTCCCGCGTCTGTTCATACTGGGCACGACGACGTTCAATCGGTCCCTTATCATTGTTTTTCTGTTGTTGTGATGTACGCTCAGTTTCAAACTCTTTAAGCCCTTTTTCAAGTTCTTCTCTCAAATCTCCAAGCAATCCGCGTCCCCGATTGGAATCCCGGTTCGGAGATGTTCTCGTTGTCGATGGTCTTCCGGAATTTTGAGTACGATTCGGATTGTTTAATCTGCCTTTGTCTATGTTGCGGGGCTCTGCTTCTTTTTTTTCATCGTTTCCTTTGAAAACTGAATACAGAATACCCGCCCCAATGATTAATAATGGAATTAACCCTTCCATATCTTCACACCCTATTTGTCATTATCTTTATTCGGGTTCGTCATCTTATTAATTGAATCTCTCATCGCAGTATCCGCTTCAACGTTCTTCAGATCATAATAATCTTTAATGCCAAGGTTGCCGCTCTCAAGTGCTACAGCAAATGCAAGTGGTACTTTAGCTTCTGCTTCTACTACACGTGCGCGCATTTCTTCAACGCGTGCCTTCATTTCCTGCTCCTGTGCTACAGCCATTGCACGACGCTCTTCAGCTTTCGCCTGCGCAATGTTTTTATCTGCAACTGCCTGTTCAGTTTGAAGATCGGCACCGATGTTCTTACCGATATCAACGTCAGCAATATCAATCGATAAAATTTCAAACGCTGTACCTGAATCCAGACCTTTGGATAATACAGTCTGTGAAATCATATCCGGGTTCTCAAGCACCTTCGTATGACGTTCAGAAGAACCAATCGTTGATACGATACCTTCACCAACACGTGCGACAATAGTCTCTTCACCCGCACCACCGACTAAACGCTCGATGTTCGCACGCACTGTAATACGCGCTTTTGCTTTCACTTCAATACCGTCCATCGCAACACCCGCAATAAATGGTGTTTCAATTACTTTCGGGTTAACACTCATCTGAACTGCTTCAAGTACGTCACGACCAGCAAGGTCAATTGCCGCACAGCGCTCAAATGTTAAGTTGATGTTCGCACGCTGCGCTGCAATCAATGCATCAACGACGCGGTCTACGTTACCGCCGGCTAAAAAGTGTGACTCAAGCTGGTTTGTTGTTACTTTTAAACCGGCTTTGTGGCCTTTTATCTGTGGTTCAATAACACGCTTTGGTTTAACCCGGCGTAATCTCATTCCAATAAGTGAGAAGATCCCGACATTAACACCTGCAGAAATTGCAGATATCCATAAACCAACTGGTACAAACGATAATAAAAATGCAAGTACAATAAAGACGACAACAACTAAAAATATTACGGCGACTGTACCGCCGGCTATTCCAGTAAACATTAAATCCATTTAACATTCTCCTTTATTTTTTAATCTCTTATTTCCCTAACAACAATACGGGTACCTTCAACAAAAATAATTCTTACCGGAAGATTTGCACCAATGAACGAACCTTCTGCGACAGCATCAATGCGTTCATCATTTAATTTGATGATGCCTGACGGTCTCAGCGGCGTCATTGTGAGCGCTTCTTCTCCTACAAGATACGAGCGATCATCAAATGAAGAATAACCGCTTTCTGCATCGGTATTATCCGTAAGTATTAATTTGCTTAAAATAGGTATGCGTCTCGTTCTGTTCTTTTTCATTAGAATCACCAAACTTATACTTGATATGATCAAAATAATGAGCAAAAAGATGCTATAAAGTGCAACATCGTTGGATACAGTAACGATACTAATAAGTAGTATGAGTAAACCAACAAGCCCTAAAAAAGTCCCGATTACAAAAAATTCTACAACCATTAAAAATGCTGCAATAATAAACAGTACTAAAGCAATCAGACTGTTCTCAGCCACGAGTAGATGTCCGCCATAAAATATGAGAATAGCAGCACCTGCAAGCAAGCCGTACACATTAATATTGTCAGAGAATAATTGCAAGACCAGACCCATAAAAAATGCAAAAAGCAGTATAAATGCAACCGCAGGGTTTGTTACAACGTTCGAAAACGAATCGATGAAATGAATTGTCATAAAATTATCCATACCTAACTTTACTATCACCGCCACCTCCCCATATTATAATTATACATTATTTGCTTTGAATTTAAACTATAATGCAGCTTTCTTAGATAAAAAAAGACACCAAACATCGTTTGGTGTCTCATATATTCTAATTCAAAGGGGAGGAAAATTATTTGAATTTACGCTTGCGCGCAGCTTCAGATTTTTTCTTACGCTTCACACTAGGTTTTTCGTAATATTCTCTCTTACGAGCTTCCTTGATTGTACCGCTTTTCGAAACCGTACGTTTGAAACGACGTAATGCATCTTCAATTGATTCGTTATTTTTAACAACTGTTTTAGACATTGATTTCCCTCCCCTCGAATACAACAACATTAATCACACGTAGATTATCCTACGTACTCAAATATTATATTACAATTAAAATTATCGGTCAAATCTTAATTTTGAAAAACTCAAACTTTTTTAATAATTGCTATCGCTTATCTCGTTAGAAACGATTGCAATTCCGCTTGAAGCACCGATGCGCGTCGCACCCGCTTCAATCATTTTTACAGCATCCTCGCGAGAGCGAACTCCGCCACTTGCTTTAACTTCTATGTTGGCACTCACTGCACTTTTCATTAATGTAACATCTTCTACAGTTGCCCCGCCACCGCTAAATCCAGTCGACGTTTTGACAAAATTACAGCCTGCTTGTTCAGCAAGTCTGCACGCTGTTTGTTTCTCTTCGTCATTTAGTAATGAAGTTTCTATGATTACTTTTACTAATTTGCCGTTCGCAGCCTCAACCACAGATGCGATATCTTCTTCTACTGTTTCTAAGTCACCTGACTTCAGTGCACCAACATTAATTACCATATCTATTTCATCGGCGCCATTTTCAATTGCGTCAACTGTTTCATATGCTTTTACGCTTGCTGAGTTCGCGCCGAGCGGGAATCCGATCACAGTACATACTTTAACACTGCTGTTTGAGAGTAATTGTGATGCTAACTTTACATGTGTAGGGTTGATACATACACTAAAAAATTTATGTGTGTCCGCTTCTTCACACAGCTGTTTTATCTGCGTCTCTGTTGCATCAGGTTTTAATAACGTATGATCAATATATTTAGCTAATTCCATTATGCCACCTCTTTCTTTTATGCATTTAAATGTCGTTCTAAGTACGCATATTCTTTTAACATCGGTTTCTCGAGCACTTTAACGACTTCACCTTTAGAGATTGGGTATCCAGGTTCTGTGATTTTAACCTTAACGAGCTCACCGATTAAGCTCTCGTCACCGTCTATTGCTACTTTGATGTAGTTATCTGAGTGTCCGACGATTGTGCCATCCTTTGTTTCTTCTGGAATAACTTCCAACACGTCATCTTTGAACTGCTCGGCATATTCTGTTGCCAAGCGGTTAGATAAGTCAATTAGACGCTGCACGCGTTCGTTTTTGATTGTCTCATCCACTTGGTCTGTCATGCGTGCAGCCGGCGTACCTGTGCGCATTGAGTAAGGGAAGACGTGCAATTCACTGAAGTGATGTTTCTCGATAAAATCATACGTTTCCATAAACTCTTCCTCTGTCTCACCTGGGAAGCCGACGATTACATCACTTGTCAGCGCGATATTCGGCATCATTTCTTTAAGCTCAGTGATGCGGCGTCGGAAAAATTCCATCGTATATTTACGACGCATGCGTTTTAGTACAGTATCACTGCCTGACTGAATCGGAATGTGCAGGTGACGCACGATTTTATTTGAAGCTTTTATGACTTCCATCACTTCGTCCGTTAATTGACTTGCTTCGATGCTTGAGATGCGAAGTCGGTTTAGACCTTCTACTTGCTCTAAGTCACGCAATAATTGCGCCAGATTATAATCTTTTAAGTCTTCGCCGTAGCCACCTGTATGAATACCCGTTAAGACAATCTCTTTGTATCCTTCGTTAACGAGTTGCGTCGCTTGCCTCACGACCATTTCCGGATCTCGTGAACGCAGAAGACCACGCGCCCAGGGGATGATGCAGAACGTACAGAAGTTGTTACAGCCTTCTTGTATTTTAAGCGTCGCACGCGTACGATCCGTGAAGTATGGCACGTCCATCTCTTCATATGTACGTTTTTTCATAATATTTTTGACACCGTTAATAGGCATGCGCTCTTCGTGATACTGATTGACGTAGTCAAGAAGTTTATCACGATCCGCTGTACCGATGATGATATCGACACCCGGAATCGCTGCTATTTCTTTTGGCGACGTCTGCGCATAGCACCCCGTCACACACACGACCGCATCCGGATTTTGACGAATTGCGCGCCTGATTACTTGGCGGCTCTTTTTATCACCTGTATTCGTTACTGTACATGTATTGATGACAAAAACATCGGCATTATCGTTAAACGTCACACGGTCGTAGCCGTCCCCCTTGAATACCTGCCACATCGCTTCAGTTTCGTAATGGTTTACCTTACATCCAAGCGTATGAAACGCTATAGTTTTTTCAATCATACAATCAGTCTTTCTATATGAATTTTATTTGTTCATGATACCACACAAGGCGCTTATGCGACAATGCGTGGGTAGTTCGAGTCACTGTGAAACGACAATGACCCAATGCGTGGGTAGTTCGAGTCACTGTGAAACGACAGTGACCGAATGCAGGGTAGTTTGAGTCACTGTGAAACGACAATGACCCAATGCAAGGTAGTTCGAGTCACTGTGAAACGACAGTGACCCAATGCTAGGTAGTTCGAGTCACTGTGAAATGACAGTGAGTTTTTGTACCGGTTAGTTTACCTTATTGTAAAAAAATTTAAGAAATTTACAGAAAATAAAAATAAAAAGGTGTTTTTTATCCATAAGTAAGTAGGGGGTACTTTAAGGAGTACTTTAAAGGAGGAAATAAATGATAATAACAAACAGGAAGATCCCAAAAGAGTTATTGTATTTTAGAGCATTGGATAAAAGGTTAACGTTAAGCGTGAACGAGAGGAAAAAGTTAGATTCTCTGGAAAAGGGTTACGCAGGAGAGCTATTATATGATTCAATTTATGATGAAGTTTTATCGCATTTAAATGTATTTAGAGATATTTATTTAAAAATTGAGAATAGTGTCATCCAATGCGATAGTTTAATTGTTTCTGACGAAGGTTTTATCGTCAATGAAATTAAAAATTTTAAAGGGATATATACTTATGAAAATGAAAAATGGTATGTAAGACAAAATGAAATAAGTGAGGATCCAATTATTCAATTAAGACGAACGACTAATAATTTAATTAAACTTAAATATTTGTACAACGAAAGTTTTGACACTGAGGGCAAAGTAATTTTTCCAAATACTGAATTTGAATTAGAAACAAACCACCCACCTATCTGGAATCATGTAGTTGTTCGCCATCAATTCCGACGATATTTGTACAGCTTAAAGAATTTAAGAGTAAGTCAGAGGGCAAATAAATTCTCAGCAATAATACAGAATCATATAGTTGAAAACCCATATTGTGATTATAGCGCAGATTTTTCTAAATTAAAGAAAGGTGTGTATTGTCGACTCTGTAGTGATTTTGAAGTTAAAAAGATAAGGTTTCATTTTGAATGCCAGAGCTGCGGACACAAAGATACGATGCATACTGTAGTTGTCCAAGCTCTTTCTGATTTTAATATTTTATTTCACAATGAAACTATAAACAGAAAAAATATTTGGGAGTTTCTTGGAGAACAAGTATCTTACTCTACGTTGAATAGATATCTTTTAAAATATTGCGATAGAAGCGCTGATGGACCAAGCAGAAGTCACAGTTTTAAATATTATGATTTTGATGAAGCAGTTACTAAGGAAATACGTGTCTGGAGATATAAAGATATGGCTATAAATAGTGATAAAAAATCTTATCAGCAATAGCTATTATTTTACTATTGGGTCACTGTGAACTGACAGTGACCTAATACACTTTAGTTTGGGTCACTGTGAACTGACAGTGACCTAATACACCTTAGTTTGGGTCACTGTGAACTGACAGTGACCTAATACACCTTAGTTTGGGTCACTGTGAACTGACAGTGACCTAATACACCTTAGTTTGGGTCACTGTGAACTGACAGTGACCTAATAC
>JBGYPO010000032.1:0-7434 GCA_041838435.1 Aliicoccus sp.
ATCGTTGTGTTAATCGTGTTAATCGGCTTTTCATTGTCCGAACGCGGATCGACAACTTCTGCTGAGCAATTTACAGGGGAGATGGCCGCGACGAGTCAAAACATCATCCACGCTCCTTTTCAATTAATCGGTAATGTATTCAATACAATCCGCTTAAGTTTTTCTTCTATTAATGAAAATGAACAACTGCGTCAGCAAATTGATATGGTGCCGCAGATGCAGGCGGACATCGATAGGTTAGAGGAAGAAAACAATGAATTAAGAGAGGCGCTCGATGTCAGTTCGAGCTGGAGTTACGAAACAATTCCATCCCGTGTGATTTCCCGAGCACCTGATCAGTGGCAGGATAATTTTACAATAGATAAAGGTGTCCGCGACGGTGTGAGTGAAGGTATGGCTGTTATGACAACGACAGGGCTTATCGGCATAGTGGAGCGCGCATATTCAAACTCATCTTTTGTCGAGATTATTACAACGAATAATTCTCAAACACGTCTCTCTGTAGAAATTGAGACTGAAGAAGACACTGTATATGGAAATGTGCTTCAATATGATGAACCAAACAATCATTTGATTATTGAGAACATTAAAAACCGCAGCAATGTTGAAGTTGGTGATAAAGTCTATACAAGTGGTCTTGCCGGGAATTTGCCGGAAGGTTTAATCATCGGTGAGGTGAATGAAGTGAGAAATGATGAGTACGGTTTAAGTGAGCGTGCTTATGTGACGCTTGCTGCAGATTTTCATCATATCGATGTCGTATTTGTCCTAAAGCGTGATCCTGATTCACTGGGTGATGTTGAATGAAGGTAATCGCAATGTTTGTCATCGCTTTTATTGCAATGTATATCGACATGGCATTCGCATCATTCAGTCCAGTAAATATATTTAATGTTTCAGTGTACTTCGTGCCGCGTGTCTTGCTTATATTGGTATTGCTTCTATCTATTTACATAAATCAGCGCATGGGTTTGTTTACAGCTATTGTGTTCGGGTTGATGCTCGATATTTATATCGGCTCTTTGTACGGCGTACATTTATTTGGGTTAGTTGCAGCTGTCGTATTTATGCATACCGCATTCCGTGTATTTTATAAGGATTTCATTGCGCTCGCGTTTGTTGTTCTTGTCCTTACTTTTTTATATGACATCTACGTCTATGTGATATATCGCTTACTATCTTATACAACAATGCCGGTCTTTGATTATTTTGCGCTAAGGGCAGTGCCAAGTTTGTTGTTAAACGCATTTATATTTACTGCTGTGTTTTTTATCGTCCTGAGAATATCAAAGCTGAGAGATAATTTTAGGATTGGTTAGAATTGTACAGAGTATTTATTGACAAAGGGTATAAATAACTATATAATTCTATGAGTTGATGAAAAATTGTAAACATCAACCGCACATGAAACGGTTTCAAGTGGATTATCCCACCGTTCTATGGCGAGTCTTAATATCAGGAGGTGCAAGTATGTTTGCAATTATTGAAACAGGTGGTAAGCAACTTAAAGTTGAAGAAGGTCAAACGATTTACGTAGAGAAGTTAGACGTAACTGAAGGTGACACGTTCACTTTTGACAAAGTATTAATGGTTGGTGGCGACACAGTTAAAGTGGGCGCGCCGTTCGTAGATGGTGCTAAAGTAACTGCTAAAGTTGAAAAGCAAGGTAAAGCGAAAAAAGTAATGATCATTAAATTTAAACGTCGTAAAAACTACAGCCGTAAACAAGGTCATCGTCAGCCATTCACGAAGTTAACAATCGATAAGATTGATGCTTAATGATAAAAGCGACATTCATTGTTAATGAGGATAATCAGTACGTAGGCTTTCATATGAATGGCCATGCGAACTTTGATGAACACGGTAAAGATATTGTCTGTGCAGGTGCTTCAGCAGTTGCATACGGTATATTCAACAGTGTGCTCGCGTTAACGAATACTAAGCCAACGTTTAAGATTGAAGATGGTTTGATGGATGTTAAGAACATTAGTACTTCAGACGATGTTCAATTACTAATCCGGAGCTTAGAAGTGTCATTAGAGACGATAGAAGCAGAATATAAAAACTATATAAGTATTTCAAAACTAAAGAGGTGAATGACATGTTAAAATTAAACTTACAATTATTCGCATCGAAAAAAGGTGTAGGTTCAACGAGAAACGGTCGTGACTCAGAATCTAAACGCCTTGGTGCAAAGCGTCAAGACGGACAGTTCGTTACAGGCGGTTCAATTCTTTACCGTCAGCGTGGAACTAAAATTCATCCAGGTGAGAACGTTGGTCGCGGTGGTGACGACACATTATTTGCTAAAATTGATGGTGTTGTTAAATTTGAACGTGTTGGAAAAGATAAGAAACGCGTTTCTGTTTACGAAGAAGCAAAATAAACGTATTATTTTTGAAGACATCGGTTATTCTGATGTCTTTTTTTTATGGTAAGAAGCAATATTTCTTATGATATAATTTATTAGATATGGGGTGAGAATATGTTTATAGATCACGTAGGAATTCACGTTAAAGCAGGTAATGGTGGTAATGGGATTGTTGCATACCGCCGTGAGAAATATGTACCGTTTGGTGGTCCTGCAGGCGGGGACGGTGGACGTGGTGCAAACGTTATATTTGAAGTGGATGAGGGCCTAAGAACACTCATGGATTTTAGATATCAACGTCATTTTAAAGCATCACATGGTACGAATGGTCAAAGTCAAAACAAGCATGGTAAAGGTGCTGAGGACCTTGTCTTGAAAGTACCGCCGGGTACAATCGTTCGCAAACAAGACTCAGATGAAATTATAGCGGATTTAACGCAACATGGTGCGCGTGCAGTTGTTGCGCGTGGTGGGCGCGGAGGTCGTGGGAACTCACGTTTTGCTTCTGCGCGTAACCCGGCACCTGACTTTGCGGAAAATGGTGAACCGGGTGAAGCGTTTGATATATCACTTGAGCTAAAATTACTTGCGGATGTTGGTTTAGTCGGATTTCCTTCAGTCGGAAAGTCTACGCTACTCAGTGCAGTGACGAGCGCAACGCCTAAGATTGGTGCATATCCATTTACGACGATTAAACCTAACCTAGGTGTCGTTGAAACTAAAGATGGCAGAAGCTTTGTAATGGCAGACTTACCAGGTCTTATAGAGGGTGCAAGTGAGGGCACTGGACTCGGTCACCAATTCCTTAGACATATAGAGCGCACAAAAGTAATTGTTCATCTAATTGATATTAGTAGCACGGATGGACGAGAACCAATAGAAGATTATCACACGATACGTGAAGAACTTGCTCTATATAATGAAACGATTATGGAGCGTCCTGAACTTATCGTATTGAATAAATCTGATTTAGTCGATGACGATAAAACGATAGATGAATTTAAGTCATCAGTTGATACAGACTCAGAAATTATTCTGATTTCTGCTGCAACACATGAAAATTTAGAACAGTTGCTCTATAAAGTGGCTGAGCTGCTCGATAAAGTCGAGGCAGACGCGGAAGCAACAGAAATTGATACAAGTGACCATCGTGTTGTGTATCGTCACGAGAAAAGCCCAGACTTATTTACGATTACGCGCGACGATGATGCAGCTTACGTCGTAAGTGGTGAGACGATAGAGCGCGCATTTAAGATGACTGACTTTAACAATGAGGCAGCAGTTCGTCGTTTCGCGCGTCAAATGCGTTCGCTCGGAATCGATGATGCGTTAAGAGAACGCGGCATTAAAAATGGTGATACTGTACGTATTCTCGGTGGAGAATTTGAATTTGTAGAATAGGGTGAAGACATGTACCATTATATTGAAGGTTCTGTCACGGATGTGGCACCGAATTATATATCGATTGATAATAATGGCATTGGATATTTACTTTTTGTTCCGAATCCATTTAGCTTTAAAGAGAGCACAGACATCATTAGAGTGTATACGGAACTCATCGTCAGAGAAGATTCACAACATTTATATGGTTTTAAAGATAAATCACAGAAATCGATGTTTCAATCATTGCTAAAAGTTACAGGTATAGGACCAAAGAGTGCACTGGCAATATTATCAAGTGCATCACCTAACGAAGTGATTCAAGCGATTGAAAATGAAGATCACACTTTTATGCAAAAGTTCCCTGGTATCGGTAAGAAAACAGCAAGTCAGATAATATTAGATCTGAAAGGGAAACTTGTGTCTCAGTTAGATGGAGACGTGCCGAAAGAAAAGAACAATTATATAGATGAAGCGGTGCTTGCATTTGAAGCACTTGGCTATTCAAAACGTGAAATCACAAGAATTGAGAAGTTCTTAGACAAACAAACGCTTGAATCTGTGGATGAAGCGGTGAGAATAGGGCTCAAATATCTTATTCAATAAGTTATGGGCGGTGAAATTATGGATGAGAATATTTTAGATAAAAATCTTCACAACGAGGAAACACATATTGAAGAAAGTTTACGTCCTGAATTTTTAAATCAATATATCGGGCAGCATACATTAAAAGAAAATCTTAGTGTATTTATTAAAGCTGCCAAAATTCGTGGGGAAGCACTAGACCACGTGATTTTACACGGTCCACCGGGGCTTGGTAAAACGACATTATCAAATATTATTGCAAATGAGCTTGGCGTGAACATTCGTACAACGAGCGGACCAGCAATAGAGCGTGCGGGTGATTTGGCAGCGGTGCTGTCGAGTTTAAACGTTGGTGATGTGCTCTTTATCGATGAAATTCACCGTCTTCCGCGCAGTGTAGAAGAGATATTATATTCTGCAATGGAGGACTTTTTCCTAGATGTAATTATCGGTAAGGGTGATGAGGCACGCAGCATTCGTATAGACTTACCACCGTTTACATTGGTTGGTGCTACGACACGTTTTGGTAGTTTAAGTGCGCCATTGCGAGATCGCTTCGGCGTTCAGCTGCGCTTAGAGTATTATGATGAAGATAGTCTAATTACAATCGTCAACCGGACGGCTGAAATATTTGATGTTGCAATCGAAGGAGAAAGTGCAAAAGAACTGGCACGGCGCTCGCGGGGCACACCGAGAATTGCAAACCGCTTGCTAAGACGTGTGCGTGACTTTTCGATTGTTAAAGAAGAAGATGCTATCTCTATAGAGACAACGAACCATGCACTAAGAGTTTTAGAAGTAGATGGACTTGGACTCGACCCGGTCGACCACAAAATTATGCGGACGATTATTGATGTATATAATGGTGGACCTGTTGGACTTGAGACCGTGGCTGTATCGATTGGGGAAGAAGTCGTGACGCTGCTTGATGTGTACGAACCCTATTTAATTCAACAGGGATTTCTAGAACGTACGCAACGCGGGCGAAGAGCAACCGCAAAAAGTTATGACTATTTTGGAGATGAACAATCTGAAATTGATTTGTTTAGAGGAGACAAGACATGAAGCTAGATGCATTTGATTTTGACTTACCTGAGCGACTGATTGCTCAGACGCCCTTACAAGACCGTGCAGGTTCACGTCTGCTCGCACTAAATAAAAATACAGGCGCAATCGAAGACGCGCATTTTAAAGATATCAAGTCATATTTTAACGCCGGTGACACACTTGTTTTGAACGACACGCGTGTGATTCCAGCGCGCCTAATCGGTGTAAAAGAAGAAACTGGTGCAAAGATTGAGATGTTACTTCTTGCACCGAAGAATGATAGCTATGAAGTCTTAATCAAGCCGGCTAAACGCGTATCTGTTGGTACAAATATTAGCTTTGGTGACGGTATACTCACAGCAACTATTCTTGAGAAACATCACGAAGGCATTCATAAAGTAAAACTTCAGCATGATGGGGTGCTGGAAACAGTACTGGACGATCTTGGTGAAATGCCATTGCCGCCTTACATAAAAGAAGTGCTGCCGGAAAAAGAACGCTATCAGACTGTGTTCAATAAGTATGCAGGTTCTTCAGCAGCACCGACTGCAGGGCTGCATTTTACACATGAAATATTATCTGAACTTGAAGGCATGGGTGTAAATGTTGTTTATATTACACTGCATGTCGGTTTAGGCACGTTTCGTCCTGTTGCAGTCCAAGATATCACCACACATAAAATGCATAGTGAATATTACTCTGTCTCAGCGGAAACAGCAGAAATACTTAACCAAACACAAGTACATGGCAGGAAAATATTCAGTGTTGGCACAACATGTACACGCACGCTCGAGAGTGTAATGGCTACGTATGGTACATTTAAAGCGTGCAGTGGTCATACAGATATTTTTATTTATCCGGGATTCGAGTTTAAAGCAGTGGATGCATTAATCACGAATTTTCATTTACCAAAATCATCATTGATTATGCTTGTGAGTGCCTTTGCCGCGCGTGCGCACATCATGGGTGCTTACACACATGCAATAGAGGAGAATTATCGCTTCTTCAGTTTTGGTGATGCAATGATTATATATTGAGTTGAAAGGAATTAAACACATGTCCATTACTTATGAACATATAAAAACATGCAAAGATACGGGTGCACGGATTGGGAAACTTCACACGCCTCACGGCACGATAGACACACCGATATTTATGCCGGTCGGTACGCTTGCAACAGTTAAAACAATGTCACCAGAAGAACTTGTTGAACTTGGCAGCCAAATCATTTTATCGAATACATATCATCTATGGTTAAGACCGGGTCATGATATCGTTAAAGAAGCTGGTGGTTTACATAAGTTTATGAACTGGGATAAACCGATTCTTACAGATTCAGGTGGGTTTCAGGTATTTAGTTTGAGTGAAAACCGTACGATAGAAGAAGAGGGCGTGCATTTTAGAAGTCACCTGGACGGTTCAAAATTATTTTTGAGTCCTGAACGTGCAATGGAAATTCAACATGCCTTAGGCTCTGACATTATGATGGCATTTGATGAATGTCCACCATATCCTGCAAGTCATGAGTACGTAAAAAGTTCAATCGAACGCACATCGAGATGGGCAGAACGCTGCTTGGGGTTCCATAAAGACAGCGGACAAGATAAAACACAAGCGCTATTTGGTATTATTCAAGGTGGAGAATATCAAGATCTTCGCGCACAGAGTGCCCGTGACTTAGTTGCAATGGACTTCCCAGGGTATGCGATAGGTGGATTATCTGTCGGGGAACCTAAAGATATTATGTACCGTGTGCTTGAAGAGACAATTCCTTTATTACCTGAGGATAAACCAAGATATTTAATGGGTGTTGGTTCACCGGATGCACTGATTGAAGGTGTGATGCGTGGAGTCGACATGTTTGATTGCGTGTTACCTACGCGTATTGCAAGAAACGGTACATGCTTTACATCATCTGGTCGTTTGGTTGTCAAAAACAAAAAGTTCGAACGTGATTTTGGACCACTTGATCCAGAATGCGATTGCTACACATGTAAAAATTACTCGCGTGCGTATATTCGTCATCTGTTTAAAGCAGATGAAATTCTAGG
>JBGYPO010000033.1:0-17095 GCA_041838435.1 Aliicoccus sp.
AATCCGCTCATGTTGTCACCTCTTTTTATAGAATATATGTTTTAAAGTGCCGACGAAGATTCTCGCTGCAACACTTTGGTCTCAATCGTAGTAATGAGGATTCTCGCTGCAACACTTTGGCCTCAACCGTAGCAATGAGGATTCTCGCTGCTAACTTGAATTAAATTTCTACTATTAAATTAATTCTTTTGCGAGTAACCTGTAGTTATCTAATCGTGTATCAAATGAATGTTGATTGCTATTAATCATTACTTCATCAAACTGATATTCTTGCTGTTCTTGTTCAAGTTGTCTCGCAACTTCTGATGCTGTACCGACAAGATGGAGCTCGCGATTTTTATCAATCATGGCCTTATCCATCTCACTGAGTGGAAAATCCTTCGCTTCCTCCGGTGTCATTGTTGGACGAATTTGCCCCCTGGAAAGAAAGAGTCGGGATAAATCAATTGGGCGCGCATGGAATTCTGCTTCATCTTTTGTTTTAGCAACCGTCGTGGCATAGGTCACATTAATGACGGGTTTCTCCATAAAATCGGAAGGTTCAAAATTCGTCCGATATGCGTCAAAAATTTCTTTAGACATGGCACCGTTAAAAAACTGAGCAAATGAATAGCCAACGCCAAGACGTCCTGCCTGCCGCGCACTTTGCCCGCTTGAACCAAGAAGCCATGCTTCTGGCAAATGAACTTGTTGAGGGAATGCCTGCACAGGTTTGTATAAAGGATCATTCGTTTTTTTATCGTTTATTAATTGCAAACTTGTAGCAAATTTATCATATAGGTCATCAAACGTATTTGGTCTTCCTTCAGCCAAGGCACGAATTGAATGATGATCTCCACCAGGTGCACGCCCTACTCCGTAATCAATACGGCCGGGAGCAAAGGCACTCAGTGTTTTAAACACTTCGGCAAGCTTTAGTGGTGAGTAATGCATCATCATCACACCTCCGGTTCCAATCCGAATTCGTTTTGTTTTTGCGGCAAGGTGTGCAGCGGTAATTTCAGGTGCAGAGCTGACATATGCGGGTGTACTATGGTGTTCGGCCATCCACATGCGGTGATAGCCAAGTTCTTCACCGAGTAATGCTAATTTCTCTGCAAATTGCAACGCCTCTGATGCTGTATGCCCAACAGAAACAGGCGCCTGGTCAAGTATACTAAGTTTCATTAAGTAATCTGTCCTTTCTTATCTTTAAGTATTAAGCAATATAACACTGTATCAGGTCAGAAAAACATTAATCTGCTTAATCAGATGCCAGTGATTACTAGGACACGGATAAAAAAATAGCCCAGCAAATATTTTGCCAACCTATTTTGATTTTTTTTTATTAGTTTTCTTGTAGCGAGCGGTCTCGTTGCTTTACTTTTGACTGAACCGTAGCAGCGAGCGGTCTCGTTGCTTTACTTTTGACTGAACCGTTGCAGCGAGCGGTCTCGTTGCTTTACTTTTGACTGAACCGTTGCAGCGAGCGGTCTCGTTGCTACACTTTTGACTGAACCGTAGCAGCGAGCGGTCTCGTTGCTACACTTTTGACTGAACCGTTGCAGCGAGCGGTCTCGTTGCTACTCTTTTGACTGAACCGTAGCAGCGAGCGGTCTCATCGTCATAATCACGGCTATAACAAACTACTTCTCATTAAAATGCTGCTTCACCGTGCTGATAAAGTACAGACTCCCTGTCACTAACAATAAGTCGCCATCAAATTCATCGATATATTTCAAATAGTCTTCAACTTGTTCTTTATCCGGGTGGCCGGTTAACTGATAGAGCTGGGCCACTGGCATTTTCTTAAAGAAGTCGAATTCTGTAACGACGAGTTTCGATGCGAAGCTCTCCAACACCCCAAGCATTTTCGCGACGGGTTTGCCTTTAATAGCTGAGAACATGACAGTAATTTCGCGGTCTTCGTACTTAGACAGCATCGCGTCTTTCAACACGTCCATCGCTTCTAGGTTATGGGCGCCATCGATGATAATCAAAGGTTCTTCTTGGATAGTCTCAATGCGTCCTGGCCAGCTTGTCTCTTCAATTGACTGAATCATAATATTTAAGTCAAGCTCGACCCAGCCGCGCTCTATTAGATCGAGCAAACTCGCAATCGCGAGCGCGGCATTTTCTTGTTGGTGTGTCCCAATCATACCCAGCTTAATGTCGTGGAAATCATAATTTAAATACTGGAAATCAAACTCGTCGCCATTTTGAATCAATACGATATCGCGTGCAAGCTCAATCCCTTTTGACTCAAGATCGTGCAGCACATGATGCACATAGTCTTTACTCGTCGAGTCTTGAATGTTAAATGCCATCGGCACGCCGGGTTTAATAATCGATGATTTATCTTTAGTAATATCAAGCAATGTATCACCGAGTATATCCATGTGATCGAGTCCGATGCTTGTCAATACCGTCATGATTGGTTTAAATACATTCGTCGAATCGTACTTGACCCCAAGGCCAGCTTCAACGACAACAAAGTCAACGGGGTTCACTTTGCCGAAGTACACGAACATCATGAGTGTGATGACTTCAAACTCTGTCGCCTCTCCTAGACTCGTATCACGTGCAAGTTCTTCAACAATTGGGCGCACGGTTGTCGCAAGTGACGCTATCTCGTCATCACTAATCGGGTGTCCGTTAAGTGAAATGCGCTCATTAAATCTTTCGATATAAGGTGACGTAAATGTACCCACTGAATAACCGTTCGAAACGAGTGCGTTTCTCAAATACGCAACAGTTGAACCTTTACCATTTGTACCGCCAATATGAATCCCCTGAATTTGACTCTCCGGGTGATTTAATCGTCCAAGCATATACTCCATACGCTTTAATCCAGGCTTTATACCAAACTTACCACGGTCATGGATCCATTCGATACTCTCTTCATAATTCATTATGATAACCTACCCTTTAAAGAATTCAGTCGCGTGTGCACTTCGTCATACTGTTCGGAGTACTTATCGCGCTTTTGTTGTTCTTCCTCTACCACATGCGCTGGTGCTTTACTCGTAAATTTCTCATTATTAAGTTTGCCGTTCACTCGCTTTAACTCACCTTCAAGTCGAGAAAGTTCTCGTTCTAGGCGTTCAATTTCAGCCTCAAAGTTAATTAATCCAGCGAGTGGTAATATCACAATCGCTTTTGATAAAACATCCGTCTTCGTCTCTTCATCTAGGTCAACTTTCGCTGCAATCGTTAATTCTGACGGGTTACAGAAACGTGTGATGTAATGACTATTCGCTTTAATACCCGCACGAATGTCGTCATCCTTCACTTCAATATGAATCGGAATCGGTTTAGACAACGGCGTATTCACTTCGCTGCGCGTCTGACGGACTGACTTAATAATCTCAACAAGCACAGCCATATCTTCCTTCGCTGAGTCGTCACTAATAGACGGGTCCACTTCCGGCCATTCACTTACTACAATCGAATTGCCAGGATTCACCTGAGTATAAATTTCTTCTGTCACAAACGGCATAAACGGATGTAACATTTTAACAATTTTATCGAGTGTGTAAAGCAGCACTGAACGTGTCATATGCTGTGCGCTTGGCGTGCCATCCATCATCGGAATCTTCGCCATCTCAATGTACCAGTCACAAAATTCATCCCAAATGAAGTTATACAAGCTGCGGCCCACTTCACCAAACTCGTACTTATCGGAAAGGCGCGTTACCTCTTCAATCGTTTCGTTCAGACGCGTCAGTATCCACTTATCAGCAAGTGACTTCTCACCGCTGAGATCGATATCGTCAAGCGTAAAGTCTTCACCAATGTTCATTAAGCTGAATCTAGAAGCATTCCAAATCTTATTGATAAAGTTCCACACGGCCTCAACTTTTTCGTTTGAATAACGTATATCCTGACCAGGTGATGCGCTTGTCGCCAAGAAATAACGGAGTGCATCTGCACCATATTGGTCAATCACTTCCATCGGATCTACACCGTTATCGAGCGACTTCGACATCTTGCGGTTCTGATCGTCACGTACGAGTCCATGAATTAAAACGTCGTCAAACGGCTTTTGTCCTGTATGCTCAAGTGAAGAGAAAATCATCCGCGCAACCCAGAAGAATATGATGTCATAGCCTGTAATTAACACATTTGTTGGGAAAAACTTTTTCATGTCTTCAGTGTCATCCGGCCAGCCGAGTGTTGAGAACGGCCATAAGGCACTTGAGAACCATGTATCAAGCACGTCTTCATCCTGTGTCCAGTTCTCAGGGTCATTTGGCGCCGTCTCGCCGACATAAATCTCGCCGGTTTCCTTATGGTACCACGCAGGAATCTGGTGGCCCCACCACAGTTGACGTGAGATAACCCAATCTTTGATGTTGCCCATCCAGTTATTAAACGTCCCTTCAAAACGTGCGGGTACGAAGTTGACTGCCTGGTCTGTTTCTTGATTTTTAAGTGCATCATCAGCGAGTGTATCCATCTTCACGAACCACTGTGTTGATAAGTACGGTTCAACGATGGCGTTTGAGCGTTCTGAGTGGCCGACTGAGTGTACATGTGACTCAACTTTGATTAAGTGACCAGCCGCATCTAAATCTTTTACGAGTTGTTTACGGCATTCAAATCTATCTAGGCCTTCGTATTGTCCACCGAGTGCGTTAATCGACCCATCTTCATGCATCACATTGATGCGCTCTAAGTCGTGTGTGTTACCGAGCTCAAAGTCGTTTGGATCGTGCGCCGGTGTTACTTTCATAACACCTGTACCAAATTCCATATCGACATAACGGTCAGCAATAATCGGTAAACGACGGCCGACAATCGGTAATATTGCATACTTGCCGATAATATCTTTGTAGCGTTCGTCTTCCGGGTTCACAACGATTGCGGTATCCCCAAGCATTGTCTCTGGTCGTGTTGTTGCTATCTCAACATGTCCACCGTCTTCGAGTTCATACTTCACATGATAGAAGTGACCTTCTACTTCTTTGTGAATCACTTCAATGTCACTGAGTGCCGTCTGAGTTGATGGATCCCAGTTGATAATATACTCACCACGATAGATAAGCCCTTTGTTATACATATTTACAAACACTTTACGTACGGCTTTCGATAAACCTTCATCTAACGTGAAACGCTCGCGAGAATAATCAAGTCCGAGTCCGAGCTTCTCCCATGAATCTCGAATGTGAGACGCATATTCCTCTTTCCAATTCCATGTATGCGTAAGGAATTCATCCCGTGTTAAATCTTTAATATGAATACCTTCTTTACGAAGACGCTCTGCAACACGCGCCTGCGTCGCAATGCCCGCATGATCCATCCCTGGCAGGTAGAGTGCTTCATAACCCTGCATGCGCTTTAAGCGCGTCATAATATCTTGTAATGATGTGTCCCACGCGTGTCCGAGGTGTAATTTACCTGTGACGTTCGGTGGTGGAATTACAATTGTATATGGTTTTTTGTTGCTGCTTACATCTGCTTTAAAGTACTCACGTTTTACCCATTCTTCATATTTTCCCTGTTCAACTTCTTGTGGATTATACTTTGTCGACATTTCCATTCGAATCACCTCAGTTAATTTTTTAAACAAAAAAACTTTCATCCTAAAACACATAGGACGAAAGTTTCCGCGGTACCACCTAAATTTAATACAAACATCGTATTACAACTTGATTGCGATTAACGCTCGCGCTACGTTTTTTCCTAAAAATTCACCTCAGAAAAAATTGATCATAGATTACCTTCAGCATATGACTTCGATATGTTTTCACCACCACATATTCTCTAATCCCCATCATTACCTACTCTTCTATGCCTCGTCATTAAGTTAAATTTATAATAAACCATTTATAATTATTTGACAATGGTTATTATGATTCGTCCCGTTTAGCAGTCCATTTTAAATACCATCCTAACAATGGTGCCACAAGTATGATGATAAAGAAAATCCTAAATAAGTGATATGACGAAATCATTGCAATGTCACTGCCCATTTCACTTGCCACGATAATAATCTGACCGATACCACCAGGTGCAGCTGCTAAGAACATGTTGTTGAAGTCATGGTTTGTAAAGAGTAAGTATATGACAACGATAACGAGTGTACCCAATATTAGAAATATATTGTGCAGTAACATCGCAGCGAGCGTTCGTGCGTCCAAGTCACTAATAAGTGCACGTATTTGTATACCAATGCGCAGTCCAAACAAAATTTGTGCCACATACATGAGTTCCATATTCATCGTAAAGTCGATGTCTGCAGTAAAATTCCATATTACAGCAGCAAATATTGGACCTAACAAAATAGGGACAGCAAAATTTAATTTCGTTAATATAAAAATAATCACGAGTGCACCTAATACCATTAGCAACATGTTCCATATGCCAAGCGCAGAAAAATTCACGATGTCACTTTGCACAAGTGAATAAGTCGCATTTTCAATAATAAAGTAAGACGCAATAAACGGAACAATGACAACGACTAACACGATGCGTGACGTCTGAGTAATTGTTACGAGTAACAAATCAGCACGTTCATCTTCTTCTGCCATAATTAACATCTGGCTGAGTGCGCCTGGAATTGATGCGAGAAGCGCCGTCTCAATCGTGCTGTTCGTCATGCGCTTAAACACGAATGCGAGCAATATACTGAGTACGATAACAAGCACGGTTATCAGGATGATATTAAATCCATCATCGAGCATTTCCCCAACCGAATCCTGCCTGAACGTTGAACCAATTTCTAAACCAATAATTAAAAGCCCGACATTTTGAAGCCATGCGGGGTAATTAAAATCATTTGATATGAATTTTGTGTAAAGTATCGCTGTGACCATCGCACCAAATAGATACGGCAGCACCATGCCAATCGAATCTAAAACGAGCGAGATACCGAGTGATATAAGGATTAAGAATGCAATATTAGCTATATCTCTTTTTCGCATCTGACTTACGCTCCAATATAAAAAAAGGACTAGATTAATCTAGTCCTGGTTTTGTAAATTATTCAAGATTTGCAAAATATTCAGCCATGAACGTTAGATCCTCATCAGTGATTTGATCTGCTGTGTACGCAGGCATTGCACCTGGGCCTTCTCGTACTGCCGTTTCAAATGTATCTGTGTCAAGGCCTAAAATTGTAGGACCCATTGAGCCTGTGAAATCACTACCATGACATGCTGCACAGTTATCACGCGCGAATTGTACCGCATCAAAGTCACCGCTTACAGCCGCATCATCTGAATCTTCGGCAACATCAACCGTATCTATACCGCCAGTTGTGCCGGCAGCATTTTCACCACCGCCTAAGTCTCCACCAGGGCTTACATGATATATTAAGATTGGTAATAAGACAATAAAAGTAGTGAGTACGATAATCCATATCACAGGGTTCTTAACACTTGCCTTAGGCTCCATGTTAACCATTGCTCTACCTTGTCCATCTGCATAAAACTTATCTTTATCTTTTTTTCCTTGAATAGCGATTTGGCTATCCGTTAAAGGTCTACGATTAGACATAGTAATTCCTCCATATCAACATCATTTATTTCATTATACATCAAAGAAACTAAATATGAATAGCAAATTTAGGAATTCAGTAATTAATTTAATATATCTGCGAGTGCTTTATCAAATGCAGCAAGCGTTTCCTCGATATCAGACTCTGTATGCTTCGTCGATAAAAACATACCTTCAAACTGAGCCGGTGCAAGATATACGCCGTGCTTAAGCAATGCTTTGAACAGTCGCGCGTATAAATCAAGATCACTGTCGTTCGCCTGCTCAAAGTTTTCAACTGGTCCCCCGTTTAAGAAGAAGCCAATCATTGAACCGGCACGGTTAATTGTAATCGGCGTATTATGTTTTTCAAACACTTCAGTTAAGCCTGTTTCAAGTAAGTCACCTAAACGGTTGAAATACGTGTAACTCTCTTCGTTTAACTGGCTAAGCGTTGAAAGACCGGCCTGCATCGCAAGTGGGTTACCGCTTAGTGTACCTGCCTGATACACGCTGCCAAGCGGCGCAATTTGTTCCATAATTTCTTTTCTACCACCGTAACAACCGACTGGAAGTCCGCCGCCAATTACTTTACCAAGACATGTTAAGTCTGGTGTGACACCAAAATAACCCTGCGCTGAATTTAATCCGACTCTAAATCCTGTCATGACTTCATCAAAGATGAGTACTGTACCGTTTTTCTCTGTGATTTCGCGCACGACGTGCAAGAAATCATTGACTGGTGGCACGACACCCATGTTACCTGCAACAGGCTCTACAATGACGGCTGCAATCTCATGACCAAACTTATCAAAAGCAAGTTTTAAACTCTCCTGATCGTTATACGGCACTGTGATTGTGTTCTCAGCTGTTGCTTCAGGCACACCTGGTGAATCTGGTAAGCCAAGCGTCGCCACCCCACTGCCCGCTTTAATTAGAAGCGAGTCACTGTGACCGTGGTAACAACCTTCGAACTTAAGAATTTTATCACGCCCTGTAAAACCACGTGCAAGACGGAGCGCTGATAACGTCGCTTCCGTACCTGAGGAGACCATACGCAGCATTTCAATCGATGGGACACGTTCCATCACAAGTTCTGCGAGCTTATTTTCAAGTTCAGTTGGTGCACCGAAACTTGTCCCGCTTTGTGCTGTTGTTGTTAAGTCGTCGATTACTTTATCGTCTGCGTGACCTAAAATTAACGGACCGTAGCTCAGTACGTAATCGATGTATTCATTACCGTCCACATCATAGATGCGCGCGCCTTTACCGCGCTCAATAAATACAGGGTTACCACCGACTGCCCTAAATGCACGCACTGGTGAGTTAACGCCACCCGGCATTAGTTTTTCAGCTGTTTCATATAGTGCTTTTGATTTCTCATACATTACACATATTCTCCCTTATCTATCATTTCACACACTGTTTTTGCGAAATACGTAATAATTAAATCGGCACCCGCACGCTTCATTGACACGAGTTGCTCGATAATGACTTCTTTATCCAGTAAGCCAGCCTCAATTGCATTCACTGTCATCGCGTATTCACCACTAACGTTATATGCAACGATTGGCACGTTTGAGTCATTTCTGACGTCACGAATGATATCGAGATAAGAAAGTGCTGGTTTAACAATCATCATGTCTGCACCTTCAAGTAAGTCACTCTGTAACTCACGGTGTGCTTCCAGGCGGTTCGCTGGATCCATTTGATATGTGCGACGGTCACCGAATGAAGGTGTGCTCTCAGCCGCATCACGGAACGGTCCGTAGAATTTTGATGCATATTTTATGCCGTAGCTCATGATTGGAATATGGCTGAATCCTGCGTCATCAAGACCTTGTCTGATTTCAGTTACAAAACCATCCATCATGTTTGACGGTGCGATAATATCAGCACCCGCTTGTGCCTGAGATATTGAGGTTTTTACAAGCAGCGGTAATGTTGAGTCATTGTCGACGTCCTGTGATTCAGGGTCGATAAGTCCGCAGTGTCCGTGATCTGTGTATTCACATAAACATGTATCGAGTATAACCAACAAATCAGGATATAATCTTTTGCTTAATTTTGCTGCCTCTTGAACGACGCCGTCCGGGTCATACGCGCCGCTGCCGACCGCGTCTTTCTCGTTTGGAATCCCAAAGAAGATAACCGCTTTAATGCCAAGGTCATATACTTCTTTTAATTCCTCTTCAAGTAAGTTTAAGGATATTTGATACACACCCTTCATGCTTGAGACTTCTTGTTTTACATCATCTCGTTCGACGACGAAAATTGGGTAGATGAGATCAGTTTTTCTTAAGTGTGTCTCTCTCACTAAATCACGCATAAATTGTGAACTTCTTAAATTTCTATGACGTTCAAATTGCATCGTTACACCTCAAAGTTTTTAGATAATAATTCAATCATTGCATCATTTGTATACGTGTCTGGACTGATTGATTGGATTTGATATGTTGCGAGCGCGTCACGCGTTACCGGCCCGATTGACACGATTAGTTTTTCTTTTAATACAATTTTTGTGTTGGCTGTCATACCAGCGTGTTCCATCAGAGCTTTTACTGCACTGGGTGATGCGAATGTTATCGCGTCAGCCGAGTCTAGATTTGTAAATAGATAATCAAGTGATGCTGCGTCTTGCAGCGGTTGGTACAAATCAACCGCGTTGACGTTGCATTCTCGTGACACTAAATAGTCTTCCAGTTTATTGCGCCTATTTTTGCTCGCAGGATAGAGAATTGATAAACCTTTTTCTGCTGGAAATTTATCGATGAACCCTTCTTGTGAAAATACGTCAGCTTCAAAGTCAGGTTTGATGCCAATGCGCATCAGTTCCCCACTTGTCTTCGTACCGATTGACGCGACGTGTGTGTAGTTTATCGTGTCTAAATGTGCTTGCATAAACTTCACAGCATTGCGGCTTGTGAAGATAATCCAGTCATACGAGCCACGCATCGCACGCGTCTCAATCCTCATCTTTTCTGTACGAATGACAGGAATAAATACGACATCGAACCCTAAACTTTCGGTGTCGACGTCGGTATTTGTACCTGTCATAAATACGGTGGGATTAGGCTTCTTCATTGTATGCATCAAGCAATTCTTTTGCACCGATTTTTTCCATCTCATCTGCCACAATGTTACCAAGCTCAATCGCGTTATCATGCGATTTTTTCACAATAAACTTTTCGTTGCCTTCTTTATCCATGATTAAACCCGTCAGATAAAGTTCGCCATCTTCATACTCAGCATAACCGCCAATTGGTACATGGCAGCTGCCGTCCATACGGTTTAAGAATGTGCGCTCTGCTGTAATACAGATGCGGTCTTCTTTATTTTCAACTGTTTTCAATATTTCAATGAGTTCTCGGTTATCTTTTCTCACTTCAATACCGAGTGCACCCTGCGCAACTGCCGGCACAAAATCTTCAACGCTGAAGTATTCTGTAACAATATGTTCCCAGCCCATGCGTTTAATACCTGCAGCAGCTAAAATAATCGCGTCGTAGTTGCCTGTTCTCATTTTCTCTAAGCGTGTGTTGATGTTTCCACGGATCCATTCCACTTTAATGTCGTCACGTAGTCCAAGAATCTGCGCCTGTCTACGTAAGCTGCTCGTCCCGACAACGCTGCCCGCTGGCAAATCTTTAAATAACACATCATCTTTCGCAATGTACGCGTCACGCATGTCTTCACGTGGCGGCACACAAGCGATTGTTAAATCTTCATGTAGCGCGCTTGGCACGTCTTTCATACTGTGAATCGCAATATCGATTTCGCCTGCTAAGAGGGCCTGCTCTATTTCTTTGATAAAAAGCCCCTTACCACCGACTTTAGATAATTGGACATCGAGAATTTTATCGCCTTTTGTCACGATTTCTTTAATTTCAATTTCAAGCTCTGGATGTGCATCCGTAACTGTTTTTAAAAATTGCTTCGCCTGTGTGAGCGCAAGTTCGCTGCGACGTGAGCCGACTATAATTTTTTTCATAACTATCTCCTAAATGTTTGAAATGATTTAAAATACTGAAGACATCGTTTTATTGTTTGTGCTTTTTGCGACTTCATCTTCGATATTGAACAACTTTTTAATATCTTCAAGTCGTTCTTCACTATTTTCTTCGTTTGCGATTTCTTTTGTAAATATGATGGGATCTTTTAACATTTGGTTAATGATGCTCTTCATATGTTTGGAAATCACTTTGCGTTCACGTTCTTCAAGATTCGGCAGCTTATTAGTTAAGCTCTCGTAAGTCTGCGTCTGAATGTTGAGCGCTCGCGTACGCATCGCTTCTATAATCGGAACGACACCAAGCATGTTTACCCACTCTGAAAACTCATCCATCGCTGTTGCGATCATCTCTTCAATTTTACGCGCTTCTAGTTGACGTGACGCGAGGTTCGAGTCAACGATATTTTGTAAATCATCCACGTTATATGAATAAACATTCTCTGAGTTTTCAATTTCAGGATCAATATCTCTCGGCAATGCGATATCCATCAGTACGAGCGGTTGCTCACTACGGTCTGGCATAATGCCGTCAACATGAGATTTTTCTACCACATATCCATCTGCTGATGTCGAAGAGATGACTAAATCTGCGTCCTTCATTAAGTTCGGCAGTTCAGTAAGCGGCGCGCTCTGATAACCAAACTGGCCTGCTAGTTTCGCAGCATTCTCGACACTCCGGTTCACAATCGTGACATTGTTCGCACCTGTTGCTGCGACGTTTAACAGTGACTGCTCCGCCATTTGGCCAGCACCCACGACGATGATGTTTTTATCTTTGAAGTTATCGTATAACTTTTTAACAAGTTCTACTGCTGCATATGAGATTGAAATCGGATTTTTAGAAATATCCGTTTCATTATGACCACGCTTCGCGATTGTTATGCAGTCTTTGAATAACCGGTTGAACACTGTGCCAGTCGTACCTTCAGACTGCGCAAGTAAAAAACTGTCGCGCATCTGACCGAGGATTTGGGTTTCACCCAATACCATCGAATCCAGCCCAGCAGTTACTCTAAACAAATGTTCAATTGCCGCGTCTTCTGTGCGAATGATTGTGAATTTTTTTATCAGATCTATATCCACATTAAAATAATTCGCTAAAAATTGTTGTATATAATATTTCCCAGTATGTAGTTGGTCCGCCACAATATAAACTTCTGTGCGGTTACATGTCGATAACACCACAGATTCAAGTACACTTTTTTGTGCACGTAATACATGCAGTGCGCTTGCTAAATCGGAATCATTAAACGCCACAAGTTCTCTCTCTTCTACACTTGCTTGTTTATAATTCACACTTAACGCGATGACGTACATCCAATCACTCCTATAATAATGACAATACCTATATTTTATCAAAGTATTGAATGAAGCAACATCGTTTTGCTTCTAAAAAGGGCATGAAATCGGGCGTTTTCATAAATTGTTTAAATTTGAGTGTCGTTAATTAACGATTCTAATGCTGATAAAACTGCGTCGACGTTTATTTTATCGACAGATGAAAACGGAATAATCGTATCTCCAGGATCAAATTCTAAATGTTGCTTGATGATTTTGATGTGCTTATCAACTTTTGATTTCGGGATTTTATCCATCTTTGTACAGATTACAATGACCGGTAAGTCAAAATGTTTTAAGTAATTATACATGAGCACATCATCTTCGGTTGGTTTATGCCTGAGATCTATGAGCTGGATTACTCCTGCAAGTTCTTGTCGCTCAGATAAATACTGCTCAATGAACTTGCCCCACTTCTCACGCGCCTGTTTCGATTGCTGCGCATAACCGTAACCCGGAACGTCAACGAAGATGAACTTTTCGTCTACATTGAAGAAGTTTAAGGTTTGAGTCTTACCCGGTTTTGATGACGTGCGAGCCAAGTTCTTTCTGCCGACGATTGTGTTGATGAACGACGACTTGCCGACGTTCGAACGGCCACTAAGTGCAATTTCTTTGAGACCTGTTTCAGGATACTGCTCTTTTGACACCGCAGAAATCAATATGTCTACATTATTTGGGTTAATTTTCATATGGTTCACTCCAGTTTGGTTAAGGTTGGTATGTATTCTTTGTTCGCGTTCCACAGCCGATGTTTTCAGCCTCTGGGGAACGCCGTGGGCCGGTTCGCGTTCCACAGCCGATGTTTTCAGACGATGGGGAACGCCATGGGTCGGTTCGCGTTCCACAGCCGATGTTTCAAGCCTCTGGGGAACGCCGTGGGCCGGTTCGCGTTCCACAGCCGATGTTTTCACACGATGGGGAACGCCGTGGGCCGGTTCGCGTTCCACAGCCGATGTTTTCAGACGATGGGGAACGCCATGGGCCGGTTCGCGTTTCACAGCCGGTGATTCGAGGCCCTCTGGAACACTTCACACTATTTACTTTAAAATCTTAACACATCTACCCACAAAAAAACGAACATTCATAGACTCATGAATGTTCGTTAAGTATCAAAAAGTTTAAGCACTCTTTTTCGGATTAAGTTCAATCTCTTTGCCATCTTTGTCGAACAATAATGGCGTTGTGTCATTGATAATTGTGTCTCTCACGATTCGAATCGATGCAATATCAGAATTTGATGGAACGTCAAACATAATGTCGACCATGCGCTCTTCGATTATCGATCTCAATCCACGTGCACCTGTCTTACGCTCGATCGCAAGTTCACTAATCGCGTCTAACGCATCGTCGTCAAATTCAAGTTCAACATCATCTAACGACAACATCTTCTTGTATTGTTTCACTAAAGCATTTTTCGGCTCTGTTAAAATTGCTTTCAATGCATCTACATCAAGCTCTTCTAAGTGTGAAATAATCGGTACGCGTCCAATAAATTCTGGAATTAAACCATAAGACTGTAAATCTTCTGGACGTACCTTAGACAAGATCTCATCTTTATCTACTTTTTCAGCGCCACCGAAACCGATGACTTTTGAACCTAAGCGGCGTTGGATAATTTCTTCCATTCCGTCAAATGCCCCACCCAAAACAAATAAGATATTTGTCGTATCAATTTGAATTGTCTCTTGGTTCGGGTGCTTACGTCCACCTTGTGGTGGTACGTTTGCAGTCGTACCTTCAAGAATTTTAAGTAATGCCTGCTGCACACCTTCACCGCTCACGTCGCGTGTCAATGAAGTATTTTCACTCTTGCGTGCAATTTTATCGATCTCATCTACGTAAATAATACCTTGTTCTGCACGTTCTAAATCGAAATCTGCAGCTTGAATCAGACGCAGTAGAATGTTTTCTACATCATCTCCAACATAACCTGCTTCCGTTAAACTCGTCGCATCTGCAATCGCAAACGGTACATTTAATGTTCGAGCTAGCGTTTGAGCAAGTAATGTTTTCCCACTACCCGTTGGTCCAATCAGGGCAATATTACTCTTAGAGATTTCAACATCGTCTTCACCTGTTTGGTTGATTCTCTTATAGTGGTTATATACAGCGACACTTAGTGCGCGCTTCGCTTTTTCTTGTCCAATGACATAATCGTTTAATCGTTCAAGAATTTCCTTTGGCTTAGGAATTTCTTCGAACTCATATGAACTCTCATGTTTAAACTCTTCTTCTAACATTTCACGACACGTTTCGACACATTCATTACAAATGTATACACCACTGCCTGCGAATAGTTTTTTTACCTGCTCTTCTGTTTTGCCACAGAAGGAACATGTATAGTTTGAATTTTCATCATTAAATTTAAACACATGAACACCTCTTTTTCATTCTACAAATCATACAACAATACTGGGGATTTTTCAATCAATCTGCCCGCCTGTAAACACAATTAATGCCCTGCAACAAGAGGTTACAGAGCATCATTTATATTACTTTTCGCGAGAATCTACAAGTAAAGAGACGACTTTTTGTAATTTTAAATCATCTTTTAGCATCGATAAATCACCAAGCGTACGTTTAATATCTTCAACACTCATATTAAATTGGCTTGCCATTTTCTCTGCTTCTTCGTTTAACGCGTCATCAGTAATTTCAATATTTTCATCAATCGCAATTTGCTTCAATGTTAAGTTTGTTTTCACGCGCTTCTCAGCATCTGCTTTCATCTGTGCGCGTAAAGCTTTCTCATCTTGTCCTGAGAACTGCTGATACATTTCAAAGTTTAAGCCTTGCTGCGCTAAGTTCTGGCTGAACTCCTGTACCATTCTGTCTGTTTCGTTATTTACCATTACTTCAGGGATTTCGACTTCCGCGTTATCAGATGCTTGGATAATTAAATCTTCACGTAACTGATTGTCGCGCGCCGTTTCTTTATCCGTTTGAAGATCGTTCTTCACTGATTCACGGAGTGCTTCGACAGAATCAACATCCTTGTCGAGTTCTTTTAACAGCTCTTCGTCAAGTTCAGGGATCTCTTTAGATTTAATCGAGTTGACCTTAACTTTGAATACCGCTTCCTTACCAGCCATCTCTTCTGCGTGGTAATCTTCAGGGAATGTTACCGGAAGATCTTTCTCTTCGCCATTCGCGAGACCAACCATCTGCTCTTCAAATCCAGGGATAAAGTTTCCAGAACCAATTTCCAGTTCGTAGTCTTCAGCTTTACCACCATCAAAAGGTTCACCGTCAACGTAGCCATCGAAGTCAAAGTTTACAAGGTCGCCATTTTCAATCGCACCTTCTTCTTTGATCACCATCTCAGCATGAGATTCAAGCATTGTTTCGATTTCTTTGTCCACATCTTCTTCAGTTACTTCAGCTTCAAGTTCTTCAACTTTAAGTCCTTTGTATTCGCCAAGTTTAACTTCCGGCTCAACTTGAACTTTCGCTGTTAACACAACATCCTGACCGCGTTCGATCTCATCGATGTCAACCTCCGGCTGCTCAATCGGCGAGATGTCTACAGCTTCGATTGCATTGCGATATGCTTCTGGCAGGACAATATCTAAAGCATCCTGATAAAGTGATTCAACACCAAAACGTTTTTCGAACATTTTGCGTGGAATCTTTCCTTTTCTGAATCCAGGTACCGAAACATCTTTCGATACTTTTTTAAACGCTTGATCTAATGCTTTTTCAAAATCTTCAGATGGCACTGTAAATGTTAAAGTACCTTCGTTACCTTCATGTTTTTCCCATTTCTGAGTCATAATAAATTCCTCCATCATTGTCTAACTTTTATTCAACTAACACATTATAACATAGTGATTTTCGAAAACAAATATCACGTTTCAAAGTGATGATTAATCCATGTAATGACTTCATTATCATCAATATCCTGGTATGGCAGGTTCACCATATCATGGATGTATTTAAGGAAACCATTCACAAGCCGCGTATCATCAAACGGTGGTTCTATCGGATAGATGTTCATCATAACGCTGATTATAAGAGATTGAGCAAGCTCCATTATATCAGGCGCACTGCCTTCAAGCGCCATCATCACTTCACCTAAGACAACGCCGCCGATTTTCGTATCTTCAAGCTGCGGCAACTCGCTTGGCACAATCTCGAGTACTTGCGTGTGTTTTTTTACAGTAATTGGTTCGTTATCCCCAATCACTTTTAAATAGATAAAAATCGCCGTCTTTACTGTATTGCTATCCACTCTGTTTATAATCACTCTCATTGACTCTCGGTGGACGGTCTTTTTATCTTTTG
>JBGYPO010000034.1:0-3105 GCA_041838435.1 Aliicoccus sp.
CCTCGCATTATTGACCGTATGGATGATACAAAAATTAATTCTGAATGGGTTGAGGCAACAGCATTGTGGGGTTATGATATTGCGTTTAGTCTTGGCAATATCAGAGTGATGTTCAACAAAGGTAATATTGACACTGTCATGCCGAAAACAAGAGCGGATATGGGTGTAGCATTTGAAATCAGCGGACAAGGTTGTAGAGAATTAGAATGGCATTTACAGAGAAACGGTATGGACTTTTATGATTTTTTTAAGCGTTTAAAAAGTCATAGACCTGATATGAAAGTGAACCGTTTAGATATAGCACACGATATTAAAAATGGCTCAAAAAAATTAAGTCCACGCTCAATGCGGACATGTGTGATAAAAGAGAAAATAGCATCAAGAATTAAAACATGGAACTTTTACGAAAATGGTTCTACACTTTCAGGCGAGATTCTTGGTGAAACATTTTCATTTGGTAACAGTAACTTCAGACTGGTAGTGTATGACAAGCTGGGGGAGCGAGTTCATTCACATGGAGACAATGTGGACAGTTCTATTAAGACATGGGTTCGCTGGGAAATGAGATTGTTTTATGAGTATGCTGATGCGTTTATAAGTGAGGTTATCAAAGATGAGCCGTTGCCTTTAATTTATTTTACGATGTTACGACAGACGATGAAAGTTGTCGAAATTCGTGGTGGAGATATGAAAAATCGTTCAAAGGCTCCAGAAGAAAAATGGTGGATTGATTTTACAAAACAGAGCAGAAAACGATTGAATAAGATACCGATAAGTTATCCTGTTAAAAATCAGATGCTTGTTAATAAACACAATTATATTAATAAACAAGTATCTAAAAATTTGAGTATGTTGTTATTTGCACACCAAGAAAGTGGTGGAGACCCTGCTCAATTATTAAATCATTGGATAAAACAAGGTATCAGCAAATGGACATATGATGACGTTGTTAAAGTGAAAAATCTTGTACAGCAGTCCATAGATTTGGTTGAGACAAAAGACATTCATGATTTTGTACCAAAGCAGTTAGAGTTAAATCTGACTGATGAAGATTACAAAATGATACACGCTGACTTAGTGCGTATCGAGAATTATTTCGACAGGCAATTTTAAAATTGACTGGCGATAACCTCCATTACCGCATGATGAAATCATAGGACAATGGAGGTTATTTTTATACCCTTCGCGAAGCGAAGGCACGCACTTATCGGAGATAAGTCTAGCGTGTTCTACTTATCCATGATAGAGTAGAATTGAGAGTAAGAAAGAAAACGGCGATGAGAGTGAATAACGAGCATTGACGTGGTAGAAAATACGTCGTCAGAAAGTATTTTCTATTCTTGATTACGTGCCTGCGATTGAATAATGAGCAGGACGAAAGGAGACATAAATGGATAAGCGGATTGCACTTAAAAAACAAAAAGTGAACAGAAAAACGAGCGTTAATAAGTTAATAAAAGAAATGTATCGTGATGAAGAAACTGCTCCGAATTATGATAACGGGGATAGAAATTTATCAGTTGAAAGGACAAAAGATAATATTATCTTGAAGGAAATGCCTGATGATTTGGACAGTCAAAGAAAGAGATTGCTGGACGAAATGGACGATAAACGTAAAGAAGAAAACATTGATAATGGTCGAAGATTACGTTCTGATACAGTCGATGTTATGAGTTATGTTGTTCAATTAAGTTCAGAGTATTGTGCTTCAAAAGACGATAAAGAGCTTGCTGAAGATTATCAAAAAGTATTTGAAATGATGAATGATAAGCCTGATATTTATGGCGAAGTTTACGGTGCAGTCATTCATTTTGATGAGACAACTCCACATATGCAAATACTTTCCAGCACAATAGATAAAGAAAATGGACGCTCAAAAGCTAAATGGATGATGGGTGGAAACAAAACAGGAATGAGCGAAAGACAGACTGAATTTGTTGAGCATTGTATCGAAACTGGTCTTGATGTTGAACGAGGAATCAAGCGAGTAGATACCACATATACAAAACAAAAAGCTGAATTTGAAGAACGTTTTGGATATAGATTGACACGACATAATGAAAAAATTGGCTTTGATTTGATGAAGAAGGCCGATGAGCTTGATGCACTTAAAAACGAAGTAGAAGATGCAAAACAGCTTGCAATTGATGATATTCAAGTCAGAGACTCGTCTCATAAAGTGCCTGAAAAGAAATTGAAAAAGGTTAAAGAAGATGAACAGCCTGAGCCTGTTCATACAGAAATTGGACGAGAGCAGCACGCTCGTTTAAATCATGTACAACTTTTAACGATGGTTAGAGATGTGAGATTAAAGCAGGCGAAAGAGCAGGAGAAAAAGGCTAAACAAAGAGAAGAAATGTCATTGATTGATAGAGATAATAACGTGAAAGAATCAGTTCAATTGAAAAGAAGAACAGAGCAGATTGAAGAACGAGAACGTGCTCTTGATGAGCGTGAAGAAATTATTCAAGAGGAAGAACAGAAACTTGAGATATATCAAGACAGAGTATTAAAGTATTCAAATAATCTGAATGACAGAGTTAAAGCATATGACAATATGATTGATGAACTGAATGCACAAGAGCGTAAAAAAGATGAAGGGCGTTCAGCGTATGAAAAAGTCGGTAAAAAAATTGAAGAAGATAATCCTGAAATGTTCCAAGATACGCTTATAACAGCCAATAGAGAGATGAAAGAGCGTCAAGAGTCTCGACATATGCCGAAGGTACCGAAAGCTCCTCAGAAGGCTGTGAGACGTCCTCAGAAGCAGTCTAAAGAGTATGACGACGGACCAGACTTTGGATAGTTCTCTATGCGACACCGCCAGCGTAGCTCTAAGTATTAGAACGACCGTAGAGCCGAAAGAGCACACCGACTGCGTACCTTGTCAAAGGTTTCCGGCGAAGCCGGCGGGCTTGCCCGCCTTTGACAAGGTCGAGGGAGGTGTGCCAGGCTCCGCGGGCGGTCGTTCTAATACAGGAGCAAAAGAGATTAATTTTTACTTCTGAGCCCCCCTGTAACACGGGGGTTCAGACGTAAAAAAAACGACCTCCCAAAAACCTCAAAACCCTTGAGCCTCTAAGCGTGAGAGGGGATAAAAATAAC
>JBGYPO010000035.1:0-5114 GCA_041838435.1 Aliicoccus sp.
GTCTACATATTCGATGGTAGATCTGTCCTCAGTTTTATCATTGTCTTTAGTTGGATCTGTTAAGCTAGTTAGTTGGTTATTATTAGTTAAATAAGCACCTAAATCATCTGTAACTAATTTTCGATTGGTAGTGTCAGTCGTATAAGAATCCAGTTCATTTAATAACAATACGACTTCATCCTCTGAAAATATATACCCTTTAATCGCAGAATCCTCATCGGTCATATATATGCCATCAATATCAAACTCTTCATGTGAAAGTACCGGGTTTATTGGCAATAATATCGACAGAATGGTAACCATAAGCATTGTGCTCATAATCTTTTTCATTTTTTTACTCATACCATCATTCCTCTCCTGAATTTCTGGTTTATCTCTAGAAGGAATCGGATAAGGTTCTCCTTCTGGATACAAATATCCCTCATAATAAGCGTGGATTCCATCTATTTCACCAGAAAACTGTAAGTAGCCTCTATACAGAACACCTACTTCTACCCTCTCATAGTACCTAAATGAAGGAATACCAAAAGCTGTATCCCAAAGCCCTGTCCACCAAATTCTTGAGGGTGGCATGGCGAATGGAAGCGGTTAATTTATAATTTTATTATATAATAAAATCAACTATAAACAACCCTAGTTAATTATTTTAAACTTTAAATATTATAATGAATGTGTATACTATCAGTTTTTCATCGATAATTTAGATATTCGATATTAAGTATATTAAACTTTAAATAAGGTGATTTTTGAGAATTTATTTCGATTCTATTAGGTGATATAAAATTCCTCCCGAAAAGTCGTTGACATTTTCAATGTATCTACTTTTGAGGGAGTATATCAATATGCATAAACTAGGCTTTATTAGGCTACACAACTACAATTTCAAAAAAAATCATCATTAAATTCACATCTAACAACAAGAAAATATTATTCTCGATACCAGCTTTGGAATCATTACAACTTAACTGTTTCCGATTTAATTGCTATGATAACCGTTTCGGTCGTTGACTGCGTTTAATTTTTCAAAAAGCTATTTCACTTTCTATAAAACAATCGAGTTGATGTATTATTTTATGATGCACTTACACATCCCTGATACAAATTTTAAATATCCTATAATCACTTGTTAAACTGTATTTATAAAAACTAAAAACCCCTCATCTCTAGACATAAATTCTAAAGCGAGGGGTATTGATATTTTTTTGATTTTATTACTCAGCTAATTCTTCAGCCGGTTTCTTTACTAACACACTTAATAAGATAGCTCCGACAATCCCACCAGCAAGCCAAGCCAAGAGATACATCCATGGATTCGTTACACCACCGGCAAGAACCGCAAAGATTCCGCCGTGAGGAACATAACTCACACTACCAAATAACATACTTAATGCTCCAGCAACCCCACTACCTACTGCTAATGAAGGAATCACACGAAGTGGATTCGATGCTGCGAATGGAATAGCTCCTTCAGTAATGAAAGCCGCCCCCATCACATAGTTCACTAAAGCACTGTTATGTTGTTCTGGCGCCCAAAGATTTTTGTTAAATGTTGCTGAAATAGCAATCGCTAACGGGGGAACCATCCCACCGATCATAACGGCTGCCATCACATCTGAACCTGCACCATTTGATGCTGTAACCAAAGCTGTACCAGTAACATAAGCAGCTTTATTAAGCGGTCCGCCCATATCAATTGACATCATAGCCGCAGCAACAAAACCTAGAACTACAGATAATTCAGAAGGAATACTTGTTAATAAGTCTTGTAAACCTAACATGACTGCTCCCATGGGTGCATTCACGATAAAGAACATGATGAGACCCATGGCTAGAACACCTAGCACAGGATATAAGAAGATTGGCTTCATACCTTCCAGTGATTTTGGTAACCAACTTAAGCCTTTACGTAAGCACCAAACAATTCCACCCGCTAAGAAACCAGCGACTAAAGCACCTAAGAATCCTGATGCAACTGCATCTTCAAAGATTCCACCGGCATTAAAGGCTGTTAGAATACTTGGGTTAGCAAAAACCCCACCCATGAAACCAATCACTAAACCAGGTCGATCAGCAATAGATTGCCCAATATAACCTGCTAGTACTGGTAACATCATAGCGAAAGATAAATCTCCGAAAGTTTTTAAAGTATGAGCAATCGCATTATAACTTGCATCATCTGGATTCGCTGAGTTGATTCCCCAGAAGAATGATAAAGCGGCTAAAATCCCACCTGCGACGACGAACGGTAACATATGAGATACACCGTTCATTAAGTGTTTATAGAACTGACGTCCTAAAGATTCATTCTCCTCAGAATCGTCGGCTGACTGATCATATTGACTCGCGTGATAAATACGCGCATCAGCATTTGCGGCACGCTTCACTAATTCATCGGCTTTATTAATTCCGTCGGCTACTTTTGTTATAATAACTGGTTTACCATTAAAGCGCGCCATATCTACTTGCTTGTCAGCTGCTACAATAATCGCTGTTGCGCGTTCAATATCCGCTTTCGTTAATTTATTACCAACACCTGTTTGCCCATTTGTCTCAACTTTAATCGCATAACCGGCTTTATCCGCTGCTTGATTCAGTTTCTCTTCCGCCATATAAGTATGCGCAATCCCTGTTGGACATGCCGTTACAGCTAATAAGTATACATCATCCGCGTCTTGTGCTTGAGTATCTACTGCAGCAACTGATTCTTTTGCTTGGTTTTCCTCTTCTTTTTCTGCTTCATATTCCGCAATGATATTTACAACATCTTCTTGAGTTTGAGCATCAAGTAAAGCTTGTTTTGCTTCTGGATTCATTAAGATACTTGATAATTTTGCTAAAGCTTGTAGATGTTCTCCGCCGCCTTCAGGTGCAGCAATCATAAAGATTAATTTTGCTGGTTGACCATCGAATGACTCCCATTCAATTCCTTCTTGTGAGCGAGCAAAAACAATCGCTGCTTCTTTAATTGAAGCATCTTGAGCATGTGGAATCGCAATTTCGTCTCCTACACCTGTTGTAGATTGGGCTTCACGCGCTTCTAGTTTCTCAACATAACTGCCAACATCACTCACGCCACCTGCTTTGGCGAATTGTTCTGCCAAATGACGTAAAGTACTTGCTTTATCTGTTGTTGATAAAGTTAAATCCATCGCATCTTTTACAAATAATTGTGCTAGTTTCATTTTATCCACCTATCTTTTTTATTTCTATTTCTTTAATTAATTGATCTATCAATTCTTTTGTTGCGATTCCAACTGAAAATGCCGTCGCACTTCCTGATGCCGCTCCTTGCTTTAAACTGTCCTCGTACTGACCACTTTCAATATATTTTGCTATAAATCCTGCGACCATTGAATCTCCGGCACCTACGGAATTGACGACTTCGCCTTTAGGCACTGATGATTGATACACTTCTCCCGTCTCTGTGAGTAACACTGCGCCGTCGCCACCTAATGACACGATAACATTACGCGCGCCTTTTTCTTGGAGCATTTTACCGTAATGAATCACTTCTTCAATTGAATCTACCTTGACATTGAAGATTTCACTGAGCTCTTGCGCATTCGGTTTGATTAAAAATGGCTTATGTACTAAACAAGCGGTTAAAAGATCTTTATTCGAGTCCAATACAAAATCAACCTGTTTACTTGCGCATAACTCAGCCACTTTAACGTAATGGTCGCTAGTCATACCTGGCGCAGCATTACCGGCTAGTAAAACCGTATCTCCTTTGACTAATACTTCATTGAAATAATTAAATAACTTCTGAATATCCTGCTCTTGAATAACTGGTCCATTAGCATTAATTTCAGTTTCTTGATCTGCTTTTATTTTGACATTAATGCGCGTAATTGCATCAATGTCAACAAATTCAGGTTGTATGCCTTCTTCTTTTAATGATTTTTGAATAAAATCGCCTGAGAAACCTCCTAAAAAGCCTGTCGCAATATTGTGATGTCCTAGTCGCTTTAAGAGAACGGACATGTTAATACCCTTACCTCCAGCCACATATTCATCTCGCTTCACGCGATTCAATTCACCTAGGTGAATCACATCTGTATTCATAACTAAATCCACTGCGGGATTAAATGTAATTGTATATAGCATTCTTTAAACTTCCTTCACTTTTGTATATTTTTCGTATTTTAATCTCACGGGTTCTGGCAATGTATTTGTAATAATCGATGCATCTTCCAGTTCAACTATTCGACAAAATGATATTTTATCAAACTTACTACTATCAGAAAGTACATAAACTTGATTCGCTTGATGAATAGCCGTCTGCTTAACACTCGCCTCCTCACGATCAGGCGTTGTAAAACCGTACTGAATATCAATTCCGTTTGTCCCCATAAAAGCTTTCGAGAATTGATACTGTTTCAATTGATTTTTCGCGTCAGTTCCAATCATTGCGCGTGTTTTAGGCTTGATAAACCCACCAACTAAAATCGTCTGTATATCCATCTCTGTTAAAATATTCGCAATTTCTAAACCATTCGTCACAACTGTAATATTTTCTGCTTTGATAAAAGGCAACATTGAAAGTGTCGATGTTCCGGCGTCTATATATATAAAATCATTCATTTCTATTAACGTCGCTGCGTACTTTCCTATATGTTCTTTTTCAGTCATAAATTGCTGTGACTTCTCTTTCACACTCGGCTCTGTGTCTACTGAGAAAATGCGTTTAGCGCCCCCGTGAACTCTCACTAACTCGCCTAACTCTTCTAACTGAGATAGATCTCGTCTCGCTGTGGATTCAGAAGCCCCCGTTGCTTCAACGATTTCTTGTAGCTTCACAATTGAATTATCAGCGAGTAACTTGCGAATCGCTTGATATCTCTCCTCTGTAAGCATTTTCATCACTTCCTTACTAATAAGATACACCAAAATCAATCACAAATCAATCACTTTCTTTCAAATAACGTTATATTCATTCAAATTCAATCAAAAATACAGAGGTGATAAGTGGATTCGCCAGCTCAGATTCGCGAGCTAGCGTAGTTTGGCGGGATTCGCCAGCTCAGGAAAATGAGCTAGCGTAGTTCGACTGCATTCGCCAGCTCAGATTCGCGAGCTAGCGAATGCTGGCGAATCTACTCAAACCCAACACA
>JBGYPO010000036.1:0-9998 GCA_041838435.1 Aliicoccus sp.
AATATTCATCCAATGTGTTTCTGGTACAGCTAACGGATGTCCGTGATATCGCTTTGTGATTGAAATCGTCTCGTGACGCCCAAGAAATCGCATCATGCGCTTTGACGGTGTTGCTGTCATAAATATGATTGAATGATTATCAGTTGCAGCGTGTGTGATTGTGCGCATCAACACATCGTCTGTCGTCAGAGGAAAAGCATCTGTTTCATCTACAATAATTAAATCGAAATGCGCTTTATAGTTATAAAGTTGTTGCACTGTCGCTACTAAAAACTGATGTTCGAATTCAATTTTTACCCCATCGTACTTCAAATCGATCCGCGTATCGTTAAATGCTTCTCGGAGACGCATATAGACTTCTTTAACAACATCGATCCGCGGGGCAATAAATGCAACGCGTTTTCCTGCTTGTCTAGCCGCTTGAATAGCCGCAAATGTAATCTCGGTTTTACCAGATCCCGTAACGGCATTCAGCAAAACGTTTTTATTGACTACCGTTGCTTCAACAATTGCATCAGATGCAATTCTTTGCGTGCCACTCAGTTCAAATTTCAAAGCGTAGTGACATCTATCGGTTGTTGACTCTATGTCAATCGCTCTAAGCGGTGTTCGATTGGTCATTGCACCGAGATGTACACAGTTTAAACAATATGTGACGTTCTCATTAAAGTGCTCCGAATAATACGTATAAAATAAGTGCCGGTTTGAATTCTGGCACCTATGACAAAGAAGCGGCGTGAGACTCACTGCGTTTTCATGAACAATATTATTACCAAGACGGTTAAGTATCATTCGTCCTCCCATTAAAAAAAGGTGCAGCAAATAACGCTGCACCTTTATATTTTAAATTTTAATCTTTATAGTTCGATATCAAACGTCGTATATCCGAGTCCTAATGCACCTTCACCTAAATGTGTTGCAAGTACAGGACCAAAGTAGCTGAGATGGAATATAACATTCGGGAATTTCTCTTCCAAATGCGCCTTCCATTCCATCCCCGCTTCTTCTGCGTTGCTGTGAATAACAACTGCAGTAACTTTTTTATCTTGATGTTGTTCGAGCTCTTTTGATAATTCATCTTCGACACGTTGCATTGCTTTTTTCATCGTGCGGATCTTTTCAAATGGCACAATCTTTCCATCTTGAAATTCAAGTACAGGTTTAATATTTAAAAGACCACCAAGCAATGCCTGTCCATGAGACAAACGCCCACCCTTTTGTAAGTTCTTCAGGGTACTAACAATAAACTTTGCGTTTGTGTTCGATTTTTGTTTCATCTCATCAAGCAATTCGAGCAATTCTTCGACACTGTACTTATCTTTATTTTGAGCTGCATATAAAGCGATAAACCCTTGGACCATAGCGGCAACTTCACTATCTACGATATGCAAACGGATACCGTCTACGGTATCGCCAGCAGCACGTGCATTTGCGCATGTACCACTAATTTCTGCTGAAAGATGCACACTGATCACATCTGTATAACCATCGTGTCGCAATTGTTCAAGCAATAAAATATAATCACCAATGGATGGCTGGGATGTGCTTGGCAATTCTGACATCGCATTCATTTTTTCAAAAAACTCTTCAGTCGAAATGCCCGTCCCTTCTGGATAAGAACCATCCGCCATATTGACGATTAATGGAATTGTATATATGTCATACTTCTCTTTTAAATCTTCTGGAATATAAGCTGTCGAGTCTGCTACGATAGCTACCTTCATAAAATTTCCTCCTAAAAATCACACTCTTAAACATTTTACTATTTACACTCACATTCGTCCATTATGATAAAATATATTTGAGGTGTCATAATGGAACAAACATATATGAATCATTTAAATACCGAAGCAGAAATCACAATTAACAAATCAAATTTCATCGGCCACATCGCACGAACTGAATCTGAAGATGATGCAAAAGCATTTATCGCGAGCATTAAAGACAAATATAAAGATGCAACTCATAACTGCAGCGCCTACATTATTGGTGACCATGCGCTAATCCAACGCGCAGATGATGATGGTGAGCCAAGCGGTACGGCAGGTGTACCGATGTTAGAAGTTTTAAAACGAGAAGAACTCTATAATACAACTGTCGTCGTGACGCGTTATTTTGGCGGTATCAAACTCGGTGCAGGCGGACTGATACGTGCATATGCGCGTACAACATCAGAGGCAGTAAAAGCTGCTGGGAAAGTATACTTAGTCATGATGCATCCGGTTGAACTGACTGTTGAATACACCTACACGAGTGCGATTGAGCATTTATTTAAAACAGATAATATTTCTATCACACACACCGAATACACAGATAAAGTAACGTATGAACTTTATGTATTAGCTTCAAACATTGAACCATTTCAAGAAAGCATTCGAGCAATTACCAAAAATACGCATACTATATCTATCAATGAAGAAGTCCCTCATGAGCGTGTGCTCTAGGGACTTTTTGTATTGCTCTTAAATAGTTTTCTTAAAAAATTTAATAAAGGTTGTTGCGCACTGCCACTTAAATTCGTGTACTCTACAATAATAATTGTAGAGAGTATTAGCATGATGAATATCGTAATATATCCAAATTCTGTAGAAACATATAATATAGCACTCGCTAAACTATACAATGCTGATATCAAGTAAATAATTAGTACACTTCTCCGGTGAGTATAACCTAAAAACTGTAGTCTATGATGCAGGTGATGTTTATCTGCACGTACAATTGAAACCTTACTTCTATAGCGACGAATCATCGCAAACAATACATCTATTATTGGCACCGCAAGAATAATAATCGGGAAAAACAGTGAAAGTATTGTCACTTCTTTAAAGCCCATCAGGGCAACAACACTTAATATGTATCCGAGTAACATCGCTCCGTTATCCCCTAAAAACACGCGTGCTGGGTAGAAGTTAAAAACAAGAAACCCTAAGCAAGAGCCTATTAAAATTACACAGATCATCATAACAAATATATTACCTTGTAATATCGTAATAAATGCAATGGTTGTCAGCGCAATGATAGCTACACCGGTCGCGAGGCCATCCAAGCCGTCTATAAAATTAATAGCATTAATTATAGACACAGTCCAAAGAATAGTGATAGGTATGGCAAATATACCAAAATCAATTGAGAATCCCAAAAATGATATTTCATCAATAATGATGCCGTAATATACAGGTATAAAACCGACACAAATTTGACCGAGTAATTTTATCAGTGGTTTAATATCAAAAATGTCATCTAAAATACCCAGGATGACGATAAAAAATCCCCCAACGATAATTGCTATATACTCCACTTCAATGGGACGTGCAATTAAAACACCCAGCATGAATGATGAAAGAATTGCTACTCCGCCTAAAAACGGCATTGGTTTCGCATGTACTTTACGATAGCCCGGTCGATCTACTAAGCCAAAGGCATGCGATAGGTATATCAGTACAGGTATTAAAATGATGGTAATTAAAAATGATATTAAAAATAGGAAAATTGTATACATTGATTCACCTTTATTCAATCGCATGATTATCAACTGGCGATATAACCTTATTTCATTGTACCTTATATTAATTATCTGTATAATAAATATGGTGAATTTTGAAGCGAGGAGGATAATAATGCTTATCCATATCCTTACTAATATAACGCTAGTTATTAGTATAATTTATTTATTTTATAGATTTTTTTATAAATTTAAAAGATCCATTTTGAGACATGCGTATACGCGCGTCGCATTGCTGACGCTACTCGCAGTAACACTCACGATATTTACTGTAGATATCGACGGCTATATCATATCCATGTATTTTGTACCGCTATTATTAATATCTCTTGTTAGACATCCGTTTCTATTTACACTTAGCTATGGACTGGTCATATTAGTTCAGTGGTTAACAAATATATTCCATTTAGAAACCATCATAATATTTTTAGTCGCATATGCCGTTTCAACATGGGTTAACTACAGTTTGAACATGAGTAAGTTTATCAATATGACAGTCTCACATTCCTTATTTATCTTTATGTATTTTGGGATAATATATTTAGTTTTCCCAGGGTTACCTTTAATGATGATTGTCGCTGCTATGCTTGTTGCACATTTAATTATGTTTGTGACGACTGTTATCTTAAACGACATTACTATAATCGCTCGTATTTTAAATCGCTATGAACAGGATGAATATACAGATCATCTAACGCAACTCGGAAATATTAAAGCGCTGGACCGTGATGTGGAACGTTGGATGAATTCAAAAAATCATATCACAATGTACTTAATTGATATAGATGGTTTTGGAACTTATAATGAACATTATGGCTACCGTGCTGGTGATGCTATTATTCGTCAGATGGTCGATGCGTTGAAAAACACATCACCACAGGGATCACTATTATTCCGTAATGGTGGCGAAGAATTTACAATGCTGATTCCGGAGTTAAGCTTAGATAAATCCGTTCGCCTCGCAGATGGTATACGTAAAAGCATTGAAAAACATCGATTTTATATCAATGATGAAGAACAGATATCCCTGACAATTACAATTGGTATTGGTTACCATAGTAAGTCACTCGACACGAACAAGAATACATTGTTTAAAGACGCAGGTGATATGTTACATGCAGCGAAAAAACAAGGACAAAATCAAATTATGTTCAGCCCATTGTAAAAGAAAAAATCACATGCCATTGACCCGTTACCAGGTCATACTGGAATGTGATTTTTTAATCTTCTGCACTAAACAATGTATTAATTTGAATATCTTGGTGTGAAGCGTGCCATTTTACATCTTGATTAACAAAATAGAATGCTTGTGGTGATTCATGTTTAATATTAAATTCATCTTCTATAAATTTAGATAGTTCTTGATGCTCTTGAACAATTAAATAGTAGCCATTCATATCACGTTCATAATGAAATTTCTCATATGTCTCAAATGCCGTTTGAGAAACTGGGCAACTGTTACTGTGCTTCAAAAAATAAAATACATCTGTATTCTCGAGCAATTGGTTAAACGCATCGATTGAAGTAATTTTTCTTAACATATCGTCACCTCTTATTGAACTGATAATAACGTATCATTATTTAGTTAAATAAGCAATAACCACCTGGGTTTATGTTATAATACCCGAAGAAGATTGGAGGTCATATATTATGCAACAACCCAAACTTAGACGCTGGACATTCCTCGATACAATCAATGCATCACTTCTGATCGTATCGATATTATTTCTTATTAACTTTGAAGAACAAGCTTTAATTTCTTGGTTATTAATTGCTGTATTTACGATGTGGGCTATCTTTTTGATTTTTAGAAACGTTGTTATCACACGTGCGCAAAAAGATCCAAACCATCCCATGCACCAATCTGTTAATGACTCTCAGTCTGACAATAGAAAGAAATAGAAGAAAAAGCTGGTACGTTCTTGTTTAGAACGTGCCAGCTTTTTAATCATCCTCTTTTAGCTCATGTAACTCTTCTTTGTATTCCTCATCCAGGTTTTGATAAACATCTATTTGTTGAAGTATCGAATTAATCTGAAGCCGCTCCAACTCATCATTATAATAAATTGTATCACGACGTTCTGAGTAATATTTCTCATATCCATAATACATTTCAAGTGTGATACTCCTAACACGTATCGCAAGATCTGTATCTAAGTTTATTTCATTCAATGCACGGATATGGCCTTCTATAAGTGGATTCAATGTATCATCTATAAATGTTTGCTTTTCTCTTGGCGACACTTCTAGTTGAACAGCTCTTGCTGTTTCATCTAATTCTTCGCTATTTGTGTTAATTTGTTCAATGAGCAAATCAATCTCAGTAATTTCTTCATCTGTTTCGCCATTATCGATATACTCATTTCTTATCTCTTGATTCTCAATAAACATTTGACTTAAGCGTACCAATTCTTCACTTTTTGTAATGGATTGATACGATAAATCAACATATCTACTAAATTCATTTAAAAAATCATGCTTTACTTCATGGCTTTCAATGAATAAGTTATGTAACTCCAATATATCCTCATTCATCACTTCAACCATTGTTAATTGTTGACTAATTGACTCGTGTAATGGTACAATTTCGTCTTCTATCATAGTACTGATACTATTCAATTCAGTTTTTTGTTCTTCATTATTTAATAATTCATTATCCTGATCGAAAATAGACAGATTAAATGACTCTATCATATCTGTAAGTTGACGATCTTGTTCAATGATACTAGACATGTCCTGTTCATAACTCTCAAGTGCATCTTCTAGTGAGCCTGAGCATGCCGATAAAGTCATTAAGCTAATGATTAAAAACATTATTCTTTTCATTTCATCACATTCCTATGATAACTTATATATAATAGAATATATCATAACGTACGTTTTCCAGTATGTTCATATTAACAATTCAATGATAATATATCTAATATTTTATCATTCGGAGGTTTAACATTATGTTAAAAACACATAAAATCGAAGAAGAACTTAGAGCTCTCCTTCCTAATACTGATATTAAAATAAATGAACCATTAATGAAATATACATATAGTAAAACAGGCGGTAATGCTGATTTTTATGTTACAGTCCGTTCAATCGAAGAAACATCTAAACTGTTGCGTTATTGTACCACTCACGATATTCCTGTTACTTATCTTGGGAATGGTTCCAACATCATTATTCGTGATGGCGGAATCAGAGGCATCGTTATCAATTTATTAGAAATTAATCATACACATGTTGTCGATAATAAACTCATCGTAGGAAGCGGCTATCCTATCATAGAAGCCAGCCGAGACGCACTTGCACATGAACTAACAGGTTTAGAATTTGCATGTGGAATCCCAGGATCCATCGGTGGTGCGATCTACATGAACGCTGGCGCATATGGCGGCGAAGTAAAGGATTGTTTATTAGAAGTTACAGCAATTACTCCACTCGGAGAAATAATCAAACTCTCAAATGAAGAAGTTGAATTAGATTATAGAACATCAGTATTCCAAAAAAATAATTATATAATTTTAGAAGCGACATTCCAGTTAGAAACAGGAAAACCTAATGAAATAAAAGCGTTGATGGACGACCTAACAGATAAAAGAGAATCGAAACAACCATTAGAGTATCCATCGTGCGGGAGTGTGTTCCAAAGACCACCTGGAAACTTTGCTGGTAAATTGATTCAAGATGCTGGCCTCCAAGGCTTTCGTATTGGCGGCGTTGAGGTATCGAAGAAACACGCAGGATTTATGGTTAATGTCGGATCAGGAACTGCAAGTGACTATGAAACACTGATTGAACACGTACAATCTGTTGTTGCTAAAGAGTTTGGTGTTGAGTTAAATCGTGAAGTACGTATTATTGGAGAAAAATTGTAATAGGTTATTATACAAAACTAAATATTTTTTGATTAATGCTCGGAAATGCTGTTTTCCGAGCTTTTTTGTATTTAAATTTTTGATAATTATTTATTGTGGTCTCACAGTGACCCGTTAACCCTCTTGTTGGGTCAATGTGAGCGTACAGTGACCCGTTAACCCTCTTGTTGGGTCAATGTGAGCGTACAGTGACTCGTTAACCCTCTTGTTGGGTCACTGTGAACTCACAGTGACTCGTTAACCCTCTTGTTGGGTCAATGTGAACTCACAGTGACTAAATAACCGTCATATCGAATACAGCGAGCGCTCTCGTTGAGCAGATAACCGTCATATCGAGTCAGCCGGCGCTCTCGTTGAGCAGATAACCGTAATATCGAATCAGCGAGCGCTCTCGTTGAGCAAATAACCATCATATCGAGTCAGCGAGCGCTCTCGTTGAGCGACAGCTAGAAGATTACCCGCCTATCTTCTAAGTGTGAAGCGACAGCCAGAAGATTACCCACCTATCTTCTAACTGTGAAACGACAGTGACCCAATTGTTCACCAGACTATTGCACAATATAGTCAAAACCAAAAAACCAAGACAATTTCGTCTTGGTTTTGAAATATATCCTATTAAAAAAGCATTCTAATTAATTACTGCGCGATTGCTTCTTCAATTTCATCAAGTTGCGTCATTAACGTACCGTACCCACCTGCGTTTAAGTACCAAGGCACTGGTGATAATTCATAGATGTTCTCGTTTGCTACCGCATCTACACTTTGTGTCACGCTATTGATTAGGACATCAATATTTGTTGAATCTCCTGTAGCAGTTGCTGCTCCACGGTCCATAACAAATATTAATCCTGGGTTAGCTTCAGCAATGAATTCGAATGTGATTTGGTTACCATGGTTTGCTGTGTTTTCATCAACTTGTTCTCCAGCAATTTCAAAGTTTAACTCTTCAAATAAGAAACCATAACGTCCACCTTCACCGTGTAAAGCTAAGTCTCCACCGTTTGTTTGAACAAATAGAATTGAAGTCTCAAGTGCATCGATTGATTCATTAATCGTCTCAACACGTGTATCAAGCTCTGCAACTAATTCTTCTGCAGCTTCTTCAACTTCGAAAAGTTCACCAAGAATAAGTGTTGATGTTTTAATATCTTCAATGTAGCTCGTTGAGTCGGCAGCAATGTTTATGATTTCTGCATTAGGCGCTGCACTTTCTAACTCGCTAATAATATCTGTAGATGACTGACGACCACTAATAATGATTAGTTCCGGGTTGATTGCAGCGATCAGTTCATAGTTTGGCTCAAAAAGTCCACCCAGGTTCTCGTATGCATCATCAGTGAACACTTCCAGGTCTTCTGAAAGGCTCGCATTATTCTCACCTTTTGGTAAACCAGCAATTTTATCTTCTAACCCAAGCTCAACAAATGTTGATGCTAAACCTAAGTCAAAGATGATAACATTTTCGGGGTTTTTCGCAATTTCAACCGTTTCAATATTCTCTGTTGAGTCGCCTTCAGTTCCTCTTGGTGGTGAAATAGTAAAATTGTTTTCAATCGTGACTGTCTCTGAATCTTCCTGTGCTTCGACAACTTCCCCATTTGATAATGTTGTAACTGCTAATATTGAAGCAAGTGTGATTCCAATTGATGTATATATTCTTTTCATAAGTTGTTTCTCCCTTTAATATGGATGTGCTTTAATTACGCCTGTTTAACTTTTTGTATTGCGCTTAATTCATTGGCAGTCGCACATTTTTCATCAAAGTATACACAAATTTGTTGTCCGTTGATCTCTTCTATGTTCATATCCATTTCGTAAATATCTTCTAAAACTTCTCTACGAATTACATCATCTTTAGATCCGCTGATTGCGACTTTACCGTTTTTAAGTGCAACGATATCATCTGAGTAGCAAGATGCAAAGTTGATGTCATGGATAACAATGATGATTGTCTTGTTGCGCTCTTGCACAAGTCTGCGCAAAATTTGCATGATTTGAACAGAATGTTTCATATCTAAGTTATTTAAAGGTTCATCAAGGAATATGTACTCTGTATCTTGCGCAATAGTCATTCCGATATATGCACGTTGACGCTGACCACCAGAGAGTTCGTTAATGTAACTGTCCTTATATTCTTCAAGTTCCATAAATTCTATGACTTCTTCTATAACAGCTTCATCTTCTGCAGTTAATCGACCCTTGGAGTAAGGATATCTACCGAATGATATCAGCTGTTTCACAGTAATTTTTAGTTCTAAATGATTGCTCTGTTTTAAAATGGAAATCTTTTTAGCGAGTGCATCACTTGGTTGAGTCAGGATGTTTTCTCCTTCAATAAGTACATCACCTGAATCATTGCTCAGAAGTCGTGTCACCATAGATAAAACTGTCGATTTACCTGCACCGTTCGGTCCGATCATCGACGTGATGCGACCTTTACCAATTGAAATTGAAACGTCATCTACGACTGGCTTTTTCCCGAAGTATTTTGTGATTCCTTTTACGCTTATCATTTATTATTGACTCCTTTTTAACACTAAGTATATAAAGTAAAGACCACCGACTAAGTTGATTACAATGCTTAGCTCTATATTGTTGTTAAACATGAATTGCACAATCATTTGTCC
>JBGYPO010000037.1:0-11398 GCA_041838435.1 Aliicoccus sp.
CCTATCTTTACGTGAAGAATTAATTTTTGATATTGCTAAAACGAATGAGCATTTTCCAATAATAGGCCGGATAAAGCCAAGCTTGCACGATGGTGTTTGGTCATATGAGGAAGAATTGTCAAGTCCATAATCTTGTGTAATAAGGAATATAGTATCGATATGTAGTTACAAGATGTGTGATGTTTTCCCTCCCCAATCCGGATTGGGGAGGGAAAATTTCACTTTGCGTTTTGGCTGTTAGTTTAGATAGGTGACTTAAACAATCTGCGATTGGGTTTTTGAAATAATTCATGAATATCCATGATGACAGATCCAATCAAACGAGTCGCTGAATCTACGTTAGGAAATACACCAATCACTCTCTCACGTCTACGAATTTCTCTATTGATTCTCTCCACACCATTCGTTGTCTTCAATGATACGTAATAGTCCTGTGGCTCATACATGAATTGTGTGGCATCAGTGAAACCTTCATCCAGCTTCTCAATTGCTTTTTCATACTTAGGATTGTCTTTTACATGGTTAATAAACGTATCCCGACGCACTTCAGCTTCTTTTAAAGAGTCTGCTTTAAATATCCGTCTGAGCATTTCACGCGCTGTTTTTGAATCTTTGCGTGGCATGACTTGAACAATATTTTGGGTGAAATGAAAAGTACAACGTTGCCACGGGCAGTTGGTGAATTCATGCTTAATTGCTTCTTTTAAACCAGCATGCGCATCAGAAATAATGAGTTTTGGTTTTGTTAGACCGCGCGCACGTAAATCTTGGAAAAATGTTGTCCATGAATCTTTAGACTCAACACCAGATACCATGAATCCGAGAATCTCACGGTAATGTTGCTTCGTTACACCCTGCGCAATATAAACAGCCTTAGACACGACACGACCGTTCTCACGGACTTTAATATACATCGCATCCACATAAAGATAATCGTATTTCTTTTCGTTTAGTGGACGTGTTCTAAATGCCTTGATTTCCGGATCTAAACGCTTCATGATATCTGTAACAAATGATTTAGATACAGTTTCTCCACATAACGCTTCCACAATCTTCGTAACTTTTCGTGTAGACACACCACTAATAACGGCCTCCATCATTGTAAGAACAAGTGATTGATCCATACGCTGATAGCGTTCAAATAACTCAGTAGAAAACTCACCTGAGCGCGTGCGTGGTACCCTTAGAGTGATGTTACCAATGGGTAGTTTGTAATCACGCGTATAATAACCGTTTCTCATGTCTTGACGGTCTTCACTGCGTTCACGATTATTTGCTTGTACGAATTCATCACGTTCTGATTCCATATAAGCATTGAAGACAACTACCGCTAAACCTTTCGTCACTGAATTTAAGTTACTGCCAAGTATTTCTTCTGTTAATTTGTCCATATCTAAGCTAAAATTTAATTGAGTCATTTCTTTTCTCTCCTAATCAATGTTGTCTGGTAACTACATTGTACTATAGAGATTTGAAATGACTCTCTTTCTTATTACACAATTATATGGACGTAATCGATTTTTGATGCAGTTGTGGCGATTCGGCATTCGTTTAGCCACAACTCTAGTATTTTGGATGTAGTTGTGGCGATTTACCCACCGTTTCGCTACAATCCACTAATTTTAGTCACGATTGTAGCGATTTAGACATCGTTTCGCTACAATCCAATAATTTTAGGCACGATTGTGGCGATTTACCCACCGTTTCGCTACAATCCACTAATTTTAGTCACGATTGTAGCGATTTACCCACCGTTTCGCTACAATCGACCCAATTTAGGCACGATTGTAGCGACCCATACCCAACAACAATTATCTCCTGCGCTTACGTCCTAATCCAACCGCATTTTCCATTTTGTCGACAAGTCGACCTGCCTTTTTGTTCGCCCGCTCAGCACCTTCGTCTAAAATGCGGTCAAGCTCGCCGCTCTCAATGTACCCATTGACGCGTTCCTGAAATTTAATCAAAAAGTTCTCTACAACTTCCCCAAGTTCGCTCTTAAATGTACCGTAGTTCGCATCTTTATATTGATCGACTATCTCATCAATGGACCTATCAGTCAGACTGCTATAAATCACCAGCAAGTTCGAAATACCTGGTTTCTTTTCGGGATCATACTTAACCTCAGTGTCAGAATCAGTGACTGCACTGCGAATTTTCTTAGCAGCAGCCTTCGGGTCATCAAGCAGTGAAATAAACGACTTCGGATTGTCATCACTTTTACTCATCTTCTTCGTTGGGTCGTTCAGGCTCATAATTCGACCGCCAAACTCAGGCAGCTTCACTTCAGGCACAGTTAAAATATCACCGTGTCTATTATTAAAGCGCTCAGCCAAATCTCGTGTCAGCTCCAAGTGTTGGCCTTGGTCGTCACCGACGGGTACAATATCTGCACCATATATTAATATGTCAGCTGCCATCAGACTCGGGTAGGTAAGTAACCCAACTGAAATGCCATCCTTCGTTGATTGCTTGCGGGCTTTATCTTTGTATTGTGTCATGCGCTCAAGCTCTCCAATATAACCCGTGCACTGCATCAACCATGCAGCGCGTGCGTGGGCAGGGACTTCACTCTGGATAAAGAGTGTAATCTTCTCGGGATCAAGGCCGCTTGCTAAATAAATAGCAGCAAGTTTTTTTGTATAGTCTCGTAATTTCAGTCTATCTTGTGGTACGGTAATAGCATGTTGATCGACGATACAGAAATAAGAATCATATGTATCTTGCAGGTCAATAAATTGTTTATATGCACCAATGTAGTTACCGATTGTCGGTATACCACTCGGTTGTACACCAGAAAATAATGTTTTCATACCTAAGCCCCTTTTCAAATCTTTATTAATAATGTTTAATAGTAGGTGTATATGGCTATTATACAATATATCATTTTGTGTCTAAATAGTTAAAATTTTTAGATAAATGATGCTTAATTACTAATATAAGAACATTTTCATTTGGTTTTAATGTTTACATATTATAATTAAAGCACAGTAAGTAATAAGTTGCTTAGAGACTATTAGTTGTCTCTGACAAAAATTTTAAGCATTGGAGTGTGAGATTAATGGTAACTTTATTTACTTCTCCAAGTTGCACATCTTGTCGTAAAGCGAAGCAATGGTTGAATGAACATGACATTGCGTTTAATGAAAGAAATATTTTCTCCGATAAATTATCTCTAGATGAAGTGAAGGAAATATTAAGAATGACTGAAGATGGGACAGAAGAAATCATCTCGACACGTTCGAAAACGTTCCAAAAATTAAATCTGGATATAGATAGTTTGCCGATGAAAGAACTTTATCAAATAATTATAGACAACCCTGGTATTTTAAGACGTCCAATCATAATTGATGAGAAGCGTTTACAAGTGGGTTATAACGAAGATGAAATTCGTCGTTTCTTGCCAAGACAGGTTAGAACATTCCATTTAGAAGAAGCAATGAAACTAGCAGAAATATCATAAGTAATACAATAAAGGATTCTGAATTCATATTCAGAATTCTTTTTTTAATTTATAGTCTCTCAGATTGGGAATATACCATGTAAGTATTGTATAATGATGATAATCATATCGAGGAGGTGTTTCTGATGAGAATCGAACGTGTAAATGATTCAACTATCAAACTCTTTATCACGTATCAGGATATTGAAAAACGAGGTTATAAGAAAGAAGACCTTTGGACAAACCGTAAAAAAGGTGAAGAATTTTTCTGGTCACTGATGGACGAAGTCGATCATGCTGAAAGAGACTCTTTCAACTTTGAAGGGCCATTATGGATTCAAGTTCATGCCTTTGATAAGGGAGTTGAGGTCGTTGTGACGAAGCGTGATGACGAAGACTTTAGTGTTGATATGACAGAAGAAATTCCAGAGGAGAAAGAACTGATGGACCTCATCCAAGAATCAGAAAATAATAATTTCCGAGCATCTCAAGCATCGCTTTGGGACGAACCGGTCATGATACAATTTGATGACTTCGATGATTTAATTCGTTATAGCTATCAAGCAGATATCGACGAGTTGAAGTTTGAAGACCTGCTCCTCACATATAATAATAAGTATTATTATCAAATGTATATTAATAGAGGTGCATCATACCGCACTATTGAAGGATTAGAAGCTAAAGTCTTAGAATTTGGCAGTCCATCAGAGGTGTCTTATGAAGTGGTAGATGAATACGGAACAGCAATAATGAGTCATAATGTACGCAGGCAAATAAAAAAATATTTCGAATTTCATAAATAAAAAAAATATTTTGGCTAAATCTCCTCATAATATAATGAGGGGGTTTTTTTATGTTTATAGCACTTGATAAAAATCAGCAGCCAATCAGTGTCGATCAAGCCAAACGCGGAGAGTTATATTATTGTCCTGTTTGTAATTCAAAAGTCACATTTAAAGCAGGACATGTGCGTGTGCCACACTTTTCACATTACCGGATAGTCCATTGCATTCGTTACTTATATAAGTCAGAATCGATTGAACATTTAAAAGCAAAACATGATTTATATTTGCACATTAAAGGAAAGCGCATTGTTGATATGGAAATATATTTAGAAGAAATTGAACAAATTCCAGATCTCATGATGCATGAAACTGTGATTGAAATACAATTGTCGACAATTTCTCTTGAATTGCTCATGACGCGTACGAAAGGTTATGAAACGCTTGGACTCGATGTATATTGGCTGCTTGAGGAAACGGCATTTGATGCTGACCGACCGACAGCCTTTCAACTGTCTACGATGAAGTCGCATCATCTTTTTACGTATGATATTGAAAAAGAGCTGGCTTATGTCTACAGAATGTTTTACTCGGATGGACATCGCTGGTTCTATAGTCGTGACTCCATTGATGTTGTCCATATTGAAGCATCTATTCAAAGGGTAAAGCGTGGTTTTTATCCTGTTGATAAAGAGAGCGTGCGCAAATTAATCCAGCGTGCAAAGCAGAAGCGCAGTGTGCTGGATGTGACACTCGGCACTATGTACCATCTTGATTGGCAAGTGGATGATATACCAGAATGGATGTGCAACATAACACCGAGTGAGCGTTGGATATTAAACCCGTCACTCGAATGGAAATTATTTATTTATAAAAATATTTTAACAGACACATTTTACTTTGATGAATTTAAAGCACTGATAAAACCGCGGCTGATAAGAGATACGCCGAACCTACATCAACTATGTGCCCAACTATTAGAAGAATACTATATGTTAAATATTTCACAAAATGTTACGGAACTTGAAATTTATTCTTGAAATTGAGACAATAAGCATATCAAATTTTGGAGGTATTAAGTAATGTCAAAAGTTATGAAACGTGAAGAACAACGATTAGAAGATACATGGGATTTAACAAACATATTTGAATCTGATGAAGCTTTTGAAACCGCTTTAAAAGATGTTGAACAATATTTAGATAAGGGCGAAAAATTTAAAGACGGCATCGATTCAAAAGAGGCGCTACTTGAAGCACTTGAAACTGAGAGAGAAATTTCAGTAATGGTCCGTAAGATTTATATTTACGCACATTTAAAACATGATCAAGACACGTCGAACGACACATATACAGCGATGGAAGGTCGCGTTAGAAGTGTGCTTATCAAAATCAATACAGCATGGAGTTTCTTAACACCTGCAATCATGAACATCGATGAAGATACTTTAAATGAGTGGGCGCAAGACCCAAGCTTAAGTGAGTTTAAATTTGATTTAGAGAAATTAAATAAAACGCGTGCGCATGTGTTATCAGATAAAGAAGAAAGCATATTAGCGCAAGCTGGAGAAGTAATGAGTACACCGACTCAAACATTCTCTATGTTTAATAACGCTGACTTAGAATTCCCTCTGGTTAAAGATAAAGATGGTAACACATACTCTTTATCTCAAGGAACATATATCGATCACGTGAAATCAGAAGACCGTGTCCTACGCCAGTCGGCTTATGAAAATTTATATCAAACGTATAGAAAATTCGAAAATACAATTTCATCTACACTTCAAGGTGTTGTGTCAGCACATGCATTTGAAGCGAAAGTACGTGGCTATAATTCAAGTCGTCATCAGGCACTTTCAAGAAACTTCATTCCAGAAACTGTTTACGATAACTTAGTTAAAACAGTCAATGATAACTTACCATTACTTCATAAATACACTGAATTACGCAAACGTATTTTAGGTCTTGATGAGTTAAAGATGTATGATATGTACACGCCACTTGTTAAAGATGTTGAATTTGATATGACATATGAAAATGCAAAAGAGTGGATGCTTAAATCATTAGAACCTATGGGTACTGAGTTTACAGACATAGTAAAAGAAGGTTTAGAAAACCGTTGGGTTGACGTGTACGAGAACAAAGGTAAGCGTTCAGGTGCATATTCATCAGGTACGTATGGTACAAACCCGTATATCTTAATGAACTGGACGAATTCAGTTAACAACTTATTTACGTTAACACATGAATTTGGTCACAGTGTACACAGCTATCTGTCACGCAAGTATCAAACATCGAACCAATCTGGCTATTCAATTTTCGTTGCTGAAGTTGCAAGTAACTTTAACGAAGCATTACTTGCTGACTACATGATGAAAAACCTGGATGATGACAAGAAGAAAATGTACTTATTAAATGAACAGCTTGATGGATTCCGTGGATCAGTATTCCGTCAAACGATGTTTGCTGAGTTTGAACATGAAATTCATACGTTAAAAGAAGCAGGCACACCGTTAACAGCGGGTACATTGAACAAATTATATGGTGAGTTGAATAAGAAATACTTTGGAGATGCAGTGAGCTATGATGACAATATCGCTTCAGAATGGGCACGCATTCCACATTTCTACATGAACTACTATGTGTATCAGTATTCAACAGGTTATGCAGCTGCTCAAACACTTGCTGATCAAGTATTAAAAGGCGGTAGCGAAGTTGCAGAGCGATACATGAATGAATTCTTGAAAAAAGGTTCATCAGACTATCCAATCAACGTATTGAAAAATGCAGGTGTGGATATGACAACGACAGAACCAATTGAAAGTGCAATGAAAGTATTTGAAAGACAGTTAAATGAACTAGAAGCATTGCTTGATAAAGCAGAATAATTTGATAAGCCAATACAGACACTGACCTGTATTGGCTTTTTTTTATAATTTAGTAACGAGCGTTCTCGTTCCAACAAAGCTCAACTATTATTCAAATTAAAAAACACCGCTTAAACAGCAGCAGTGTTCAATCTAATATTTTTATATTTTACAAACGGATAAGTTGAAAGTATCTCAGTACTGGTGGTATATTTAGTCTATGAAGTTTTCACCAAACATACCCCTTTGTTTGGGATAATTTCAACATCCCCTTTGTAAGACGCACTCACAAGTGAACTGTGAGTGCATTTTTTATATTTGCTGACGTATATCACCTGGTGCAGAGTAGAGCTGATAGAACAAACCATAATCTGTTTCAAATGAAGAAATTAAGCGTTGTAAACGCATCTTATTAAGTTCTTTTAATAATAAACCTGGTCGCCAGCCATACACTTCTTGTAATTCTGCAAAACTCACCACTTCAAATTTTTCAATATACTCAAAAATTGTTGGCAGCTGTCGCTTTTGAATTGCAAAATCGATCAATCCATTTACAATATGTGTAAATATGTAGTAGGGATGTTTCCCTTCAATTTTAATACCTGCCTCATGAACATCTCCTCCGAAAAATACAAATGAAGGATTTTCATTAATATCCATTTCTCGATAAACCGCAAGGTCACGACGTAACATCGCACGCACTGTCGCATTTTTCATATCTTCAAAGAACGCATCAACATCTAGTTGCGCTAGTTCTGCACTTTCACGAATAATGTCTGATGTGCATATAGAACGATTTGGAACGAGACGATTTTGAACGAAACGCAGCAGATTACGTGCCTTTAATTGACCTTGTAATTCTGCAGCTTTGTAAGCAAGAGCCACGTTATCCATATCACTTGAAGATTGTGCCTGGCATTTTGTTAACACTTTTAATGACGGAGATAAAATTTTACGTAAAATAATATAATCACGGTATTCAATCATTAACTTGTTAATTACTGGTTCCACACGCAAACAATCTTCACAAAATGGATCGAAAAAATAGAAAATCTCAACAGCTTTATCAGTCGTTTCCTCAAGGGGAAACAAATCTTTTAGTTTTTCTGTCTTCATCAAGTATCACCTATCAATCATCATCATCTACCGGCGTATTGACCATCATTTGACCAACCATTTCGTAGCGTTCCATCATCTTTTCCTGCAGTTCATCTTCAAGGTCAATCTCTTGCATTGCACGTCTCATGTTTTTCAGCCATGCTTCTTTCTCGATCTCTGTAATACGAAAAGGCATATGGCGTGCGCGCATCATCGGATGACCAAACTCTTTTATATATAAATTCGGTCCACCTAAAAACTGTGTTTGAAAGAGTTTTTGTTTATAAGCAATTTCATCCCAATTACGCGGAAAAATTTTAAGTAGTATTTCATCCTGCGAAACGTATCCATAGAATGTATCGATAAGACGGTGCAGGCGTTCTTCACCAACCGCTTCAAATAATGTTTTCATGCTTCTTTCTCCTTATACAACGTCCGATAAAACCGCTCGCTTTTTGGAATATCAGACAGCTTGGCAATGTTATGGGTACTGAGAAACGCGTCAAAGAAAGCTTTACCAGCTTCATAATCATGTGCTTCAAATTCTAATTCGTAATCAACAATGCCGCAGTACTCACTTTTATCTAAAACGAGTAAACCAGCAGCAATCGTATTTTCTAAACGATATGTATGTAATTGTCCCTGGATTCTTAATGCATCAACGTCAATGTCGTGTGCATGTAAATGTGCCAATATATTATGAGGTATATAATCTATGTGGTTTTCAGGTGCTGGTGAGTCAATTGTACCATCAAACTCCAGTACACCATGTGAAATCTGTTTCTTCAGTGTCATCATATAGGTATCTTCTATACGTCTAACCCTGAGCAGCATACGGCGCTCGCGTAAAGCAAAATCGTCTGTATCTATATAGATGTTTTCTTGAGAAATCATTTGGCTGTTCATAAAATATTGCTGAAACAGCCGGTGATAGTCTTCAACAGATAATAAAGTTTTAAATTCTATTTCTAAATGACCCATCTCAACATCTCCTTAACAATATTATGATTAATATCAAATCTCATGTAAAGCAAACTGATTTTATGACATTAGCTATGTTAAAATGAATAGGCGAGGTGAAGATTTTTGGATATATATATAACAGAAATTAAAATTGAAAATAACTCAATGAAATGCTACACAGAATCTTCTATTGAAGGCATGACGCCGGCAAATAGAATGATAGTGGATTCTGATAATTTTTCTTTTATTTACTTACTGGATAATGGAGATGTATTCAGTCGATTACACTTTGTTAAAGAGACATGGTCGATGCTCCGAGATAACAGAGGTAAAGATATCATCGTCAATGACACTTTGATACTAACATCGTTTTGGGAAGAATTAAGTGATTTACTTGAGAACATTGAAGGTAATAATAATTACGGTCAAGCGTTTGAGGAAGCGGTTATTACGAGTCTGACTGAATAACGTTGAAGGGTGATTACCATATGGATAAGTGGGATATCTTTTTATCGCCGTATAAGCAAGCCATTGAAGAGTTAAAAATTAAGTTAAAGGGTATTCGTAAAGACTATCAAATAAACAAGCAGACATCACCAATTGAGTTTGTCACAGCGCGAGTAAAACCTGTAAAAAGTATTATTGAAAAAGCAAATGTACGTAACATTTCATACGATCATTTGCGTGAAGAGATGTACGATATAGCAGGTGTACGTGTTATGTGTCAATTCGAAGAAGATATCGAGGTCATTTGTAGTCAAATACGAAATCGCACAGATATGATTGTGGTTGAAGAACGTGACTATGTATCAGAAATAAAATCAAGTGGTTATCGTTCATATCATATGATCTTGAAGTACCCCGTAGAGACGCTCGACGGCACTGTTGTCATATTGGCTGAATTACAAATTAGAACACTTGCGATGAATTTTTGGGCAACAATTGAACACTCACTCAATTATAAATATAAGGGTGAGTATCCACCTGAAATTCAGAAGAGGCTTCAAAATGCCGCGCAAGCAGCCCAACTACTCGATCAAGAGATGTCGGAAATTCGTGAAGAGGTCATGGAAGCTCAAAAATATTTTTCTAAAAAACGCAATCCATAGGGGTGTGACTATGCGCTATACAACGGTTATAAAAGAAGATGCACAATCGATTGCTTTAGAGCGTAAACTCACCGAACAGTTAAAAAATGTTGGGTTTGAACAGGATGATGTAACACCTGGAATAGTTATAACGATTGGCGGTGACGGGACAATGCTACACGCGTATCACCGTTATAAACATCGTCTTAAAGATGTAGCGTTTATTGGTGTGCATACTGGACACCTGGGTTTCTATGCAGATTTCAGGCCACATGAGCTAGATATATTAGTTGAACGTCTGGCAGCTGGTGATTTTCATGTGATAGAATATCCTCTTCTTAAAGTGACAATGCATATGCAGGACGGCACACAAGAAGAAAATCTTGCATTGAATGAAGCCACGTTAAAAACTGATGATGGTACGACATTCGTTGCGGATATTTTTATCAAGGAAGACCATTTTGAACGCTTTCGTGGTGATGGTATCTGTATCTCAACACCAAGTGGTTCAACTGCTTACAACAAAGCACTTGGCGGTGCGCTTTTACACCCGTCGTTCAATGCAATTCAACTCACTGAGATTGCTTCGATTAATAATAGGGTATTTAGAACTGTTGGTTCACCACTCATTTTACCCGCACACCACTTTGTCAATGTGCGACCGGTCAATGAAATGCGCTATAAAGTGACGCTTGATGTCCATAATTATATGTATGAACAGTTAGAACGTATTGAATATAGAGTGGCAGAAGAGACAGTTCGTTTCGCGCGCCTCCGTTCGCTACCGTTTTGGCAAAGGGTTCATAATTCATTCATTACTGATGAACTTTAGCTTGCTTAGGAGGTTACAATGACAGATTTAGACACGCATGATTTTAACCAAGTACAACTGCATCTGTTAGACTTCTTAGAGCGTCGTGACAGAGCTGCATTCCGAGAATTATTTTTAGATTTACATGAACGCGATCAAAGTGAATTTTATGTAGCATTAGACGATACAAACAGACAACTGCTTTATGAGATGCTGACGCCGCATGAAGTCGGTCAGTTTTACGATACGATTAATATTGATGATATAGATCACGAAGATGAGTAAAAGTGATGACAATCCGAAGTCGTTTATTTCACTGCTTGATGACCCGAAGGCTGCTGCTAAGAAAA
>JBGYPO010000038.1:0-13829 GCA_041838435.1 Aliicoccus sp.
AACGTTTCTTTGAGCAGCGCAATTGCTTTAGCATTCGCACTCACTTCCATTTGAACCTGTCTCAGCTCGGCATCATTACTTTCCGCGGCATTCACTTCTTGAATTGCGACAAGCTCACCATTTTTAATGACGCCAATCCGGTCACACATGAGTTCAATCTCAGATAACAAGTGACTTGAGATGACAACTGCGACATTCTCTTCATCAGCAAGTTTTCTGATGTACTGACGAATCTCACGAATACCCGCAGGATCGAGACCATTTGTCGGTTCATCGAGTATAAGAATGGACGGTTTGTGCAGCAGTGCCTGCGCAATTCCTATCCGCTGGCGCATTCCAAGAGAATAGCGACCGACTTTCTGATCGATGACTTTCTCAAGTCCAACAATAGCAATCACTTCACCGATTCTCTCTTTTTTGATACCGGGAATCATGCGTGCAAAATGCTTCAAATTTTGTCGCCCGGTCATAAACGGATACATTTCTGGATTCTCAACGATGGCACCCACGTTGCCAACCGCTGCTGCGTAGTTCTTTTTAATACTTTTACCGAAAATTTGAACATCACCCTTTGAAATGCTCATGAGTCCCACAATCATTCGGATAGTCGTTGTCTTCCCCGCACCATTCGGACCAATAAAACCGAACACTTCACCCGGGTTAATTTCAAAATTCAAATCTTTGATGATTTCTTTGTTACCGATTTTCTTGCTTAAATTAATCAGTTTAATTGCTGTCACAGGCAGATCTCCTTAGTTGTCATTAATCTTTGCATTGATAATTTGAGGACTTATTGTGATAAATCCTTATTACCTTTACTTTAAGTTATTAGAGGTCATATAGTCGAGCATTTTCGTGTAAGTATTGAGATGATATTACTAATTAGTTAAATTAATTGGACCTGCCCCATAGAGTATCTCAGCTTTATGGTAAAATTATTTAAGTCATCTAGTTGACTTCTGTGCTAATAGCATAGGAGGAGGTGACATCATGTTGAGTACACTGTTTGAGTTTCTGATTGCACCAATTATTGTCGGTGCAATCATCGCTCTATTGAATTATTGGTTAATATAGAGAAGAAAATTAACTAGATGACTACCAATACACCTAAAAACCCCCAATCTATAGGAGTAGATTGGGGGTTCGGTGTTACATGTTAAGCACACTGTTTGCTAAATTAATTATATCATTTGAAATAAATAATGTAAATGTTGAAGGCAAATCACGCGAATCCACTTACCGATGCAACTCGCGGTCAAAATATAGGGTCCGACTTGCACGGCAGCCTTCCAAATGCAACTCACGGTCAAAATACAAGCCTTGACTTGCACGAAGGCTATCAAAATGCAACTCACGATCAAAATACGGGCTCCGACTTGCACGACAGCCTTCCAAATACAACTCGTGGTCGAAATATGGGCTCTGACTTGCACGAAGTTACTCCAAATGTGATTCGGGGCCTTAAAAACAGTGCTGAATCACACGCAGTGTCTCTAAATGTGATTCGTGGCCTTAAAAACGGTGCTGAATCACACGTAGGGGCTCCAAATGTGATTCATGGCCATAAAAACAGTGCTGAATCACACGCAGGGTCTCCAAATGTGATTCCCAACCTAAAAACCGACCTCGAATCACACCTACCCAAGCCAAAACTTAGTTTCATACTTATATAAAAAATCAGCAATCAGACCTAGTGTAATCTTTCATGCTTTATAGTATAATAGTGGTTGTGGATAAATATGTACTCTTATTTTTTATAAATGTTACATATTTACATATATACAAGGAGGGTTTCTTATGAAATCAATAAAAAGAAATTTTTCAGTTATTGCACTTATGTTAGCTTCGAGTGCTTTACTCGTTGCGTGTAACGATGATGCTGATACAGAAGAAGCTGCAACAGATGAGGCTTCTGAAGATAGAGTTGTTGTTGTACACGGTGATACGTTAAATTCACATGAAGTTGTAGATGCAATTTGTGTTGTCAACAGTCGTTTTGAGCAGGGTTGGCGCATGGTGTTTAGAGCATCGGTTAATGATTTAAATACTGGTGAGCTGATTGAAGATGCGGAAGTTAGAGTTGTTTTAGAAGATGGACAGGAATTCGATATGGAGCTTGGTCCTCACGGTGAAGAAACATTGCTTTACACTGTTGGTTGGACAATCCCTGAGGATTACGCAACAGGTACGCTTGAGTATGAAATTATCGCAACAGTTGACGGCGAGGAATACACGTATGAGCCATTTAATGTTGAGCCTTCTAAAATGACAATTATTGAACCAGAAGAAGAACAAGAAACGGTTGAAGGATAAAAATGTTTAAAATTAAAAATTTATTGTATGTGTTGTTATTGTCTTTCATTTTAGTATTAGGTGCCTGCGGATCGGATGATACGGCTCAGGATTCTGAAAATAGTCCGACTGCGGATGAAACTGCAGAAAGTACAGAGGAAGAAACTGAGGAGACTGATGAGGGAACTGAAGAAGCTGAAGAAGATAGTACAACATCACTCTACGGTACATTAACGCTTGATAAAACAGAAGGTAGAATTGGTGACACCGTCCAGTTAACTGCTGAGGCGCTATTACCTGAAGAGGATTTAACAGTTGTTTATGTTGATATGGATGGGGACTTTGAATTAGGTGAAGATAACTATTCATTCATGGGTCCTGTTTATCAGGAAGTTGAAAAAGAAGTTGGAGAAGGTACTGCTGACGAAGATGGAAATTGGAGTGGTGAGATCACTATCCCTGAAGGGTTTGGTGATGACCATGACATTATCATCTATCAAGGTGATACACGTGCTGCAAAAGCAAACTTCTTCGTTGAAACAGTTTTCTCGATATCTCCGGAATCTGGTCCAGTTGGAACAGAAATTGAGATTATCGGTGAAGGTTTAAGCTGGAAGATGTACGGCAGTACATGGCATGTAAACTATGATAATGCTTATATGGGCTTGCTCACAGCAATCTCTACTGACGGGACTTCAAAAGCAAATATCCGTGCTGCCGGTAAGGAAGGTTTGCATACTTTAACAATCGAAAGTGGCGCGTCCGGTGCACCTTACTTAAGCCGAGGTTCCTCGGCAATCAACTATATCAGTACACAAAACTTCACGTTTGAAATAACTGATGATGAACCAGAGGACGAGATGTATTATGTAGAAGAAACACCTGAGGCTGCTTCAGGCGGCATCGACTTACCGGAACCTGAAAATCAAGATGGGGTTAAAATTTCTTTAGATAAAGAGACGGGTATCGTTGATGAAGCGGTTGTTTTATCAGGTAGTGGCTTACCCGAAAATGCTGAAGTAACGTTTGACTGGCATACAATGCGGGGTAACAGAGTCACAGCAGCTGGATTTGGTCCACACATCATTGATTTAGGCAGTGTGACGACAGATGAAAACGGTGAGTTTACATTTGATTTCGATGTGCCGGATGATTTAGGCGGACTCGAACATTTAATCGATATTAAAGTTGATGATGAAATTTATGGTCAAACATATTTTAGAATCTTACCGTCAATCGTCTCGATTGAACCTGCAGAAGGCCCACCGGGAACACCTTTCACAATTACAATAAAGGGTTCCGGCTGGACGGAGTTTGATAACGCATTAGGTGTCACTTATGATAATGCGTATGTTGGATATGTGTGTGCGTTTGAATCACAAGGTACACTGACAATTCCACTCGTTGCATCTGGAGATCCAGGCTATCACTTAGTTGATATCTATCCTTCGATTTATCAGGGACAGAGAGAACTTCCGGATATTTATAGAAAACCACAATTGACGTATCAGGAAGACCATCCTGGAACAGGTGTCCCGGCAATCCGTACATTCTTTAAAGTAACAGAAGAATAATATTAAGCCCTTCTATTTTATAATAGAGGGGCATTTTTATTTATCAATATTGGTCTTAGCTTCCGATACATTATTTCACCTAATTTAAATAATACAAACGCAAATACAATGGATAGTGGAATGTAAATGACATCAGGCAGGTTTGCAAAGACTGGCTTATCCCGTAGATAAAAATAATTTCCGCCGGTCAGCTGGTTTGTGATATAGGCAACAGCGACATACATGATGAACCATGGCAAAGCACGCAAGCTGTCGTGGGGTTTTATCTTCATGTTGTAAGCGATGATGCCATAGAACGGCAGAAGTAATGTGACGATGTGATTGACAAAGAAGCTAATTCCGATGGGATGCATGATACCGTAGACCTGGCTTGGATATATGAAACTAAGGATGGCAAACAGACTGAACATCGTGAGGATGCTGAATACCTGTCTGTTTCTTGTCAATAGAAACAGGAGGCCCAGTATGGAATTGATACGACTTAGATGAAGCGGTAATGCTTCTGAGAGATCAAATCCTGAACCGTCACCAGTTGCGAAATAATATCCACTATAGAGTAAGATTTGCTGGGCGATGATGATGATTACTACGATTGTAGTTATGACAGTTTTATGTTTCTTAACGAATGTGATGTTCAAGAAAAATGCAGATGCAATCACGACTAATCCAATGATGTATATTAAATGATCCAAATGGAACAATGATATGTATTCACCGTAATCTGCCACTGTGTTCACCCCATCACATTATTATTCTGTTGTATTGAGTTTTAATGATGACTCGCTACAACACGACGTTTTTAGGACCGGTTGTAGCGATTTGCACCCTGTTTCGCTACAACACGAAGGTTTTAAATCCGGTTGTAGCGATTTGCACCCCGTTTCGCTACAACACGACGTTTTTTAGAGCGGTTGTAGCGATTCAGGTTTGTATCTGCTTCCATTATATTTGAACAGCGTGTGTCAAACATAATATAAACTTCCAAACGAACGCTTACATACATTGACTTTATAAATTTTAACTTCTAACATAAATTGTGTATTCTATTTCAATATAGACTACCTTCTGAAAGGTAGTGAAATGGCTGTTAGATCATTTTAATAAATCGTGAATGTGCTTTAATTATCGAAAAAACATTTCTAAGAAAGCAGGATATACTATGACATTTTTCATTATTGCTGGTGCGGTCAACGCTGCACTCGCAGTTACATTAGGTGCATTTGGGGCGCACGCATTGAAAGAGCGTTTGTCAGAGCGCTATCTGGCTGTTTGGCAAACTGCGGTTCAATACCAGATGTTCCATGCGGTCGGATTGTTGGCTATAGGAATATTGATGAGCTCTTCATTATTAGGATCATCGACTTCTCTAATCTGGGCCGGGGCTCTCATCTTGGCCGGCATTATCATTTTCTCAGGCAGCCTGTATGTGCTGAGTCTATCGAAAATCAAAGTACTCGGCGCTATCACTCCAATTGGCGGTGTCGCTTTTATCCTCGGCTGGATTATGCTCATCATCGCAGCCGTCAATTTTTAAATAATAAGGGGCTAGATAAAGTCCCTTTTTATTTTAGTTAGAACCAGTCTTATCCATTTTCCGGATGTATGCAATTTGACCGATATGATAAGCATTATGTGTTGCGACATTTCCAATTAATGCCCACCATTCAGCTTCTACTGGAAAGCCTTCAACACTTGCATCTAACTGCTCTTCAGTAAGTAATTCTTGCCATTGTAAAAGTACGTCCAATAATTCTTGCTTAAGCACTGTGAAACTCCTACCCATCTTCATATTAAAGCTGTCATTATTATTTTCGAATGTGTGTACTGATTCGACGTTAGCTCGTTTATATCTTAATAGCCAAATCTTATTCCAGTAAATGAGATGTTGAATAATTTGTGAGATGCTGTGACTCGAACTGTCCGGCTTCCAATCGGCTTCTTTCTCAGATAAACCCTCGACCGCCTCTTCGAAAGACACATACCAGCTTCTATCATTTGCGTTGGCTAACAATTGGTTTAACAATACAGATTTAGCGTGTGTCATTTTTATCCGGCTCCCTTATGGATATTTTTGAGGATGTTACTCTGAATCAAATCGGTGTCTTCTTATTATAGCCGGTTACTTTAAGATAAAAAAAGTTATTATCATGAAATCTCGCCTTGTATATGTTGTTTCGCGTGCGGCAGAACAGAAAATCATGAACTGACGCACACGGCGAGTCGTTTCGTGTGCGGCAGAACCGAAAATCATGAGCTGACGCACACGGCAAAGCGTTTCGTGTGCGGCAGAACAGAAAATCCCGAGTTGCCGCACACGGTGAAGCCTTTCACGTGCGGCAGAACTGAAAATCATGAGCTGACGCACACGGCGAAGCGCTTTGTGTGCGGCAGAACTGAAAATCATGAGCTGACGCACACGGCGAGTCGTTTCGTATGTGGCAGAACAGAAAATCCTGAGTTGCCGCACACGGCGAAGCGCTTTGTGTGCGGCAGAACCAAAAATCCAGATTTATTTAAAAGTCTATCCTGCTTCCCTCTCCTTTTTTGAATATTTCTCTTAGGTTTAGATATATACCGAGTAATCCTGCGACAATTAATATTGTGTGATAGTTACTAAAGCTCCAATTCTGCCAGTATGAGACAAGCGTTAAAGAGATGGATAATATTATTACTATAGCCAAAATGTTTCGATAGTATTTATTCAAAGTTTCTCCTCCTTAAATTCATTTATCATTTGAGACTGCTTACAATGAATTACCTCATAGTTTCTTTTAAAAAATCATCCCAAATAAGTTACAAACCACCACACGACTAATGTCATGCTAATTACTAACCACGCAACTGCAAACCACATCCACCATATTGTACGTCTTGCTTGAGCAGTATTTCTTTTACGTTGTAACCTTTTGTCGAGGAATAAGATTTTTATATCCATCATTCTGCTAGTAATTAGTAAAATAAAAAATCCAACGACCACAAATCCAATTGCTGTCCACATTAATATATCCATAATTTTGTCCTTAATATTTTATAAAAGATTTTACAGGATTCCCTGGTGTCATAATAATTTTTAAACACTTACCTTTTGTCTACATTATAAGGTGTAATTTACCCAGAACACAAAAGTGTTCCACAAGGATAGAAATTACCTCATGGAACACGACATGCCGCTAATTTATTTCGTTACAAAATCTGCGAGGGCTCTTATCCCTGTTTTAATGCTTTTCTCCGAGAAGACAATTTCAGGGCTGTGGAGTGAATAACCACTCTCCTCAACACCTTCAATACGTGTGCCGATTCTGAATGCTGCACCAACGTAATCTTCCAAGAAAAACGCAAAGTCTTCAGAACCCATCGAAGGTTCTTTCAGTTCGTGATAGACAGACTTGTCTTCACCTGCATTCACGAATTCTTCTACAACATCCGGTGTATTAATAAGCGGCGGGCAATAATTACCGTAACTCATTTCGTAGCCGGCACCGGACATCTCAGTCAAATTACTAATGTAATTCTCAATCATTGTCTTCGCAAGCTCAATCGAATCAACTGAGAAGCTTCTAATTGTCCCACCAAATTTAAGTTCACTCGGGATGACGTTGTTACGATCTCCTGCGTGAATCTGACCAATCGTAATTACAACGGGCGTCGCTGGATTATTGAATCTTGAAACAATACTCTGAATAAACTGGATAATATTTGATGATAAATAAATCGGATCTGCTGATTTATGAGGGTGTGCTGCGTGTCCACCTTTTGCTGTGAGTTTCACGTTAAAACTTTGCGCACCCGCACAGAACTGCTCGTCTCTGTAACCTATCAATCCTTCATTTAGTGTCGGCCATGTGTGGTACATGACAATTTTATCGATTGGTACTTCCAACCGCTTCAACTCTTCTTTTATATATTTCGCACCTTTTAAAATCTCTTCTGCGGGTTGAAAGATGAAGACGACGTTGTATTTCAAATCATCGAATAAATCATTGACTACTTTCGCAAATCCGTACAAAATACTCGAGTGGATGTCATGACCACATGCATGCATTCTGCCATCTATTTCTGATTTGAAATCCAGATCCGTTTGTTCATGAATCGGCAGCGCATCGATATCTGCGCGCACCGCAACATATTCAAACTTCGGGTCTTTCTCAAGCACGCCGATGAGGCCGGTCTTCTGACTGAGCTCGTGGAATTTTATCTTCGTGTCCTCTAGACCCTGCTCAATCAGCCTTGTCGTTTCAAATTCCTTAAAACTAAGCTCCGGATTTCTATGCATTCTTCTTCTGAAGTTGATGATATGTTCCAAGTGGTTGTCGATAGTTTCTTCTATTACTGACATTATAGAACTCCCTTTCGTTGTCATTCATTTTCTCTATGTACCTTTAGCCTGTTCAAGCATAATTAAACCATATAAAAATCCCTACGGAATATTATCTCCATAGGGATTGCAATCTTAATTTTCTTCACGGTGCACCCCATTCTTTTTAAGTGCCTCTCGACCATATGAGAATGTGTCTATGAACTGCTGTTTTGCTTCTTCAAACTTATTGTTTAACAAGTATTCTACACCTTTTTTTAAAGAAGCTTGATAGGTTTTGATATCAACTGTTTCCCAAAACGCTTCAGAAGCAATGTTGGTGACAAAAATAATATCTTTAAAGAACTTCATATTTGCAGTATTATTAGCCACAACAAAAAGGTAGCGTAATACATTCGCAGTTGATGGTATGTATTTAATAACATCATCCGACTTACTCGCTAGCTCAGCTTCATCTAATAGATTCTTTAGCTGTTTACTATTCTCCGCTGTCCATTTTTCTTGAAGTGAATCAATTGTTATGGATAATAAAAACATCAATGTTTCTATATAATCATTTATTTCCTTTAATGAAAAGTCTCTAACTCGTACACCTTTTCTCGGCAACCTCTCTACTACCCCGTCTACTTGCAAAAGGTATAACGCCTCTCTAACAGGTGCATGACTTATACCCAGTTCATTGGCAACATTAGTCTCAACGATTCGGTCACCTGGTTTTAATTCTCTTGAAAGTATTTTCTTTAGTAAATGTTTCGCAACTTTATTAGATAGTGATTCATTAAAACTCTCTTCAATTAGCGAATTATTCATTTCCCTTCAACTCCAAAACTATTTATATCAATTATATACGAATCACGTGATGAATATAAATTTCATGGTTCAAAACATATTATCAAGCTGAATAATAATATTATTTGAATCAGTTATATTGCAATATTCTTAATATTGCTTTAACATTAATTATAGATTATCGATAATCATTAATTAATAGAAGTTACTTCAGAATATATTAACATGGAGAACTCATTAAAATAATTCGAGGAGTGTTAACATGGCAAGATTAGAAAATAAAGTTGCGGTTGTTACAGGTGCTGGGTCAGGTTTAGGTTACTCAATTACAAAGAGATTTATTGAAGAAGGCGCGAAAGTTGTAGCTGTGGATTTAAATGAAAGTGTTCATAAACTTAAAGAAGAGTTTGGAGAAAGTGTTCATACGACGTTAGCGAACGTATCTAAAGAAGATGATGTTAAATCCATGATAGAGGCTGGAATAAAAGCATTTGATAAAATAGATATCTTAATCAATAACGCTGGTATTGGTGGACCTCAAAAGAAGTTACATGAAGTTTCAAGCGAAGAATTCCAGCAAACTTTAGATGTGAATTTATTAGGGCCATTCTATGGAATAAAACACATTGTACCTCACTTTATTGAAAATGGTGGCGGGTCTGTTGTGAATACTGCTTCACTGGCAGCTTATTCTAAATATTTATCTGCTGCACCTTACTCAGTGACAAAAGCTGGTGTTAAAAAGATAACTGAAATAGCAGCATATGAATATGCTAATGATAACGTTAGAATCAATGCTGTTGCACCTGGATCAATTGCAACTCCAATCTTTGATGACCTTCCTGATTTAAAAGCTGAGCTCGAAACTAAGATGCTGACAGGTCGCCTTGGAGAACCGGAAGAAATCGCAAATGTTGTATTATTCCTAGCTTCAGACGAAGCATCATTTGTAAATGGACAAACTTATATTGCAGATGGCGGTCAGATTTTAACTTAACAGTTCATTAATAAAATTTCTTAAAATAAATAGGACCTTACACGTTAAGCATATCTAACATGTAAGGTCCTTTATTAATGTTTTAAAGATATTTTTACTCCAGATAAAACCCGACCGTATCTCCCGCTTCAGCTGAATCCAAGAGTTTACGGAACATTTCAATTCCTGTCACTGTCGTTCTTGTTGATGTATCAGATAAACCGATAATTTCGATTTCATCTCCAACTTTCACTGAGCCACGCTCTACACGACCTGTTGTAACTGTTCCACGACCCGTGATTGAGAAGACGTCCTCAACCGGCATCATGAACGGTTTGTCTGTATCACGCTCTGGCGTTGGAATATACTCATCAACTGCATCCATAAGTTCAACAATTTTCTCTTCGTACTCTTCCACACCTTCAAGTGCTTTTAAAGCTGATCCTGTAATGACTGGAACATCGTCTCCAGGATAATCATAATCACTTAATAGTTCACGTACTTCCATTTCAACAAGTTCAATTAACTCTTCATCATCCACCATGTCTACTTTGTTTAAGAAGACAACAAATGCTGGTACACCGACGTTACGCGATAAAAGAATATGTTCACGTGTTTGTGGCATCGGACCGTCTGCTGCAGACACAACTAAGATCGCGCCGTCCATCTGAGCCGCACCTGTAATCATGTTTTTCACATAGTCCGCGTGACCTGGTGCATCAATGTGTGCATAGTGACGATTTTCTGTTTCGTATTCTACGTGAGAGATAGAGATTGTAATCCCACGCTCTCTTTCTTCTGGGGCATTATCAATCATGTCATACCCACTCGCATCTCCACTACCATTCTTTTTCGCCATAACAGTTGAAATCGCAGCAGTCAGCGTTGTTTTCCCGTGGTCGACGTGGCCAAGTGTACCGATATTCACGTGCGGTTTCGAACGATCAAACTTTTCTTTAGACATAGTGCATTCTCCTTTTATTGGTGTATTGAAAGTGTTTCCATATATTAGAATTAATGCTATAACTTAGACCTGTTTAAGTCAATGAAACTGACTTTTCAAAGAACCTCAATTATTAGATGTTTTAACTTAACCAGATACGGTAAGAGACATGATAAAGAACGACACTTAAGGAGAATGTACATGGAGTTATCACCTGACGTCGTCGGTTTTAGTTTACTAATTTTAGGAATACTGCTCCTGATTGGTAAGTGGATTCGCGTATTTACCCCGTTTTTAAGAAACTACTTTGTTCCAAGTTCACTCATCGCCGGGGCCATTGGATTACTGCTCGGTCCGGAAATACTTGGGAGACTCGGCATTAACCTCTTTGATGATGGCGGCTTATTTCCATCCGTCATGATTGATGTATGGGATACACTTCCCGGTTTACTTATTAATGTTATATTCGCATCACTATTTTTAGGTATGACGTTCCCAAAAATTAAAGAAATTTGGGAAATCGCTGGCCCCCAAATCACATTTGCACACTTTCTGTCATGGGGTCAGTATGTTGTTGGTATCCTGCTCGCCGTCCTGGTACTTACTCCCTTCTTTGGTATGAACCCGGCCGCAGGTGCACTGCTTGAAATCAGTTTTGTCGGAGGTCACGGTACGGCGACAGGTTTATCTGATACATTTTCATCTGTTGGATTTGAAGAAGGTCGGGACCTTGCAATCGGACTCGCAACAATCAGCCTGATTGGTGCTGTCTTAATTGGTGTCGCACTTCTTAACTGGGCAATAAGAAAAGGACATACTGAAGTCCACGAGAAACCTGAAGATATTGATGAAGAACGAAAGCAAGTGCTGCTCTCTGATGAAGAACAGCAGGAAGAACCAGCCGGCAGACAGACAACACGTTCAGAATTCATTGAGACATTGACCGTTCATTTTGGATATATTGCGCTCGCCATTGCGATTGGTTATGTGCTGCTTCAAGGATTAATCTGGATTGAAGAACAATTTTGGGCAGAACAATTTGAAATATTTACACATTTACCACTTTTCCCACTCGCGATGATTGGTGCCGTACTCGTGCAGCTGTTCTTAAACAAATTTGTGAAACACAATGTTGTTGACCGCGGCGTCATCAACCGTATCCAGGGACTTGCGCTTGATATACTCATCGCATCAGCGATTGCTTCTTTATCGCTTGCAGTGATTGGAGAATATTTAGTGCCATTCATTTTAATGGCCATCGTTGGAATCGGCTGGACACTATTTGCATTCCTGGTCGTTGCGCCACGCATCATGCCGGACTATTGGTTTGAACGCGCAATCGGTGACTTCGCACAGGGGATGGGCTTGAGTGCTGCAGGTTTGTTGATGATAAAACTCGCAGATCCCGATAATGAGTCCCCCGCTAAAGAAGGGTTTAGCTATAAGCAGCTGTTCTTGGATTTAATTGTCGGTGGCGGAATTGTCACAGCCGCATCCGTTCCACTCATCGTTGCGTTCGGCCCTGTGCCGATGCTCATTGTCACGGCAGTCATTACGGTCGGTTGGCTGCTGCTTGGTATGTTGTACTTTAGAAAGAAGAAGGCGTCGGATTAGCTTTTTTGGGTGAGCGTGCATGTTTGCTCGACCCTGAAGATATTGGTCCACGCTAGAACTTTATCGGCAAAATGGGTGTTTGGTTGGGATAGATTTTCGTAATTTGTCATATTGTGATTTCTGGATATTTAATTAGGGTATTGAATTACAGGAAATGTTAAAAATATTGGAGTGATGTGATGGAGACTTTTTTGATGCTGATACTGATCGGTGCAATTTCCGGCCTTGTGCTGGCCGGCGTGATGAAGCTTGTCCGGGTGGCGACAGGCAACAAGGCAGATATTCTGCTATACAATATGGATTACATTCCGGGCTTGAAACAATGGGCGGACATTAGAATTACCGGGCTGATTTTTCATTATGTAACATGTATTTCGAGTGCGGTCATTTTATATTATTTGTTAATTCCTTATGATCTCACCCATGCCATCTGGCCCTACATCTTCGTCTTTGGTCTCGGTGGCGGCATATTGTACTTCCTGAGCGCTTTGACGCGGACGCCCCCTGACCATGAAGACTGGATATCCTGGTTCAACTGGACGGCAAGTCATTGCATCTTCGGCTTTTCTGTCGGTGTGCTGATATTTTGGTGGGTGTAGGTGGACTGACTGTTATTCGATGAAAGAGCTCGCCAACACTCTGGTGTTGGCGAGCTCTTTTTGCGTTGGGCGGGGTGATGTTTTCGAGTCAAATGTCATTCCTGGTTCTAAATGCTGTCTCGAGTGACGCGCATAGATTATAAACGTCATTCCCGGTTGAAAAATTGGATTCGAATGACACGGAGACTTTCCAAACGTCATTCCTGGTTGAAAAATTGGATTCGAATGACACGGAGACCTTCCAAACGTCATTCCCGGTTGAAAAATTGGATTCGAATGACAGGGATAGCTTACAAACGTCATTCCCGACTAAAAAATCGGCATTGAATGACGCGGATAGCTTACAAACGTCACTCCCGACTAAAAAATCGGCATTGAATGACGCGGATAGCTTACAAAAGTCATTCCCGGTTGAAAAATTGGATTCGAATGACACAACGCGTGATTCCCTTCTAAAATATCGGCGCTGACTCACACGCAGGGTCTCCTTGAGAGTTGTAGGTGTTCCACAGAGCTGAAAAATCCGGGCTGTTGGAACACCTACAACCGAAAAGTGTTCCACAAAGCAAAAAATTCTAGGCTGTGGAACACCTACAACCGAAAAGTGTTCCACAGAGCTGAAAATTCCGGGCTGTGGAACACCTACAACCGAAAAGTGTTCCACAGAGCAAAAAATTCTAGGCTGTGGAACACCTACAACCGAAAAGTGTTCCACAGAGCTGAAAAT
>JBGYPO010000039.1:0-4182 GCA_041838435.1 Aliicoccus sp.
ATTCTAATTATTGGAACGATTGTTATCACATTATCTATATTAATTTTTATTATGAATTATTCCGGCGATCCATTTAGTGAAGAACAAACATACGAGACTGCACCGGATATCAGCTTGCAGGCGACAGATGGTGATATAGATGCACCCGTGAAAATCGTTGAGTTTGGAGACTTTCTCTGTCCGTCATGTAACGTTTGGCGTTTAAATGTTTACCCTGAATTATACGATGAGTATATTGCAGACGGTGATGCTGTATTTGCTTACTCGCATGCATTATTCCATGGAGAGATGTCTGTACGTGCTGCAAATGCGGTAGAATATGTGCTTGAGCACGAGCCGGAAAGTTACTGGGATTTCCACTACGGTATATTTGATGAGCAGGCAAACCATGACCATACAGAAGCATGGGTAAGTGATTCGTTTTTAACTGCGCTGACTGAGTCTGTGACTGATTTAAATCCGGAGGACGTCATTGAAGCGGTTAATGATAATCAGTATGTTGAGAAGCTTGGTTACAACATGAAACAAGTTGAAGACTACGAAGTACAATTTACGCCGACGATTTTTATCAATAATATTAAAATCGAAGACCCGTTTGATATTGAAACGATACGTGAAGTCATCGATCATGAATTAGGTCAGTAACATGAAAAGAAATACTGTGTTTTTGTACGCTGCCTGGGTCATCTCAATCGTTGCGACACTCGGAAGTTTGTATTTCAGTGAAATTGAAGGGTTCAATCCATGTGAACTTTGCTGGTACCAGCGCATATTTATGTACCCGCTTGTCATATTTTTAGGTGTCGCAGTATTTCGTGAAGATGCAAAAATTAAATGGTACGTGTTACCGGTGTCCTTAATCGGCGCGTCTATTGGCGTCTTACATTACTTGCAACAAAAGGTGCCTGGTTTAAGTGGACTGACGCCGTGCGCTGAAGGTGTGCCGTGTAATGTTGAATACATCAACTGGTTTGGATTTGTCACGATTCCATTCCTATCCCTAACAGCTTTTATCCTGATAACGATTTGTATGCTCCTGTTAAGAAAAAAATAAATAGACTGATATAGCATTTTCTAATTCCTAGTGGAATGGTATACTAAAATAGTTCATATCAATAAACTATGTAGAGGTGTTATTGTGTCACACATTGAAAACTTAACAAGTTGCATTGGGAACACCCCACTTGCTGAAATTAAATTTACATACAAGAACAAAACACAACGGCTATTTGCAAAACTTGAGTACTTTAACTTAACTGGAAGTGTGAAAGACCGTATGGCATTTCATATTTTGAGCGAAGCGATTAAACGCGGAGAACTAAAACCTGGTGATAGAATCGCCGAAGCAACAAGTGGGAACACTGGTATTTCAATGTGTGCACTTGGTGCCTATTTAAAACATCCTGTCACTATTTTTATGCCGGACTGGATGAGTAAAGAACGCCAAGATCTAATCGCGAGTTTTGGTGCTGAGATAAGGCTCGTTTCAAGTGAAGAAGGCGGATTTTTAGGCAGCATTGGAATGGCAGACCAGTTAGCTGAAGATTTAGGCGACGTGTTCTTACCCCATCAGTTTGATAACGAAGATAATATGTGGGGACAATACCATGGACTCGGTCAAGAATTGATAGATCAGTTGAAAACGTTGGATTTACAAATAGATGGTTTTGTTGCAGGCGTCGGCACAGGTGGCGTCGTTATGGGTGTTGGTCGTGCGCTAAAAGAAGCGAATCCGAATGTAATCGTGCACCCACTAGAACCCGAAGAGTCGCCGACTTTATCTACAGGCACAAAGGTTGGATCACACCGCATTGCGGGCATTAGTGACGAGTTTATTCCATCGATTTGTAAATTGAAAGATTTAAATAGCGTCATGACAGTGAGTGACGGCGACAGCATTATTATGGCACAAAAACTTGCACATTCTGGACTCGGCGTCGGTATTTCATCCGGTGCGAACTTTGTCGGCACAGTGAAAATGATGCAGTCATTACCAGACGGTGCCGTTGCAACGACAGTATTCTCAGATGATAACAAGAAATATTTGTCGAGCGATTTGATGAAAGAAGAGCCGATTAAAGCGGGCTTCTTATCACCGGATATCGAGATTTTAGACATTACGATACATCGTTAGATGAGTTGATAAAGAGAATGCCTATTTCTAAGTGATTGACTGCTTAGAAATAGGCGTTTTTGTGTGTGCAGCGCGTGGTTTCTTCTAGCTGTCGGCTCACACGTAGAAGATAAGCGTGGTATCTTCTGGCTGTCGGCTCACACGTAGAAGATAGGCGTGGTTTCTTCTGGCTGTCGGTTCACACGTAGAAGATAGGCGTGGTTTCTTCTAACTGTCGGTTCACACGTAGAAGATAGGCATGGTTTCTTCTAGCTGTCGGCTCACACGTAGAAGATAGGCATGGTTTCTTCTAGCTGTCGGCTCACACGTAGAAGATAACCTCTGACTAAAATCTTAAAACGGCCAAACCAAAGGAACAATTGCAATACACACAAGATATTGAATGATTACGAGCGGTATACCAACTACAACATAGTTCATAAATGTATAATTTCCCGGGACATACACCATTGTATTCGGCGGCGTTGAAATCGGTGTTAAATAACTTGCTGCAGCCGCCATAGCAACTGTCATGAGTAATGGATAAGGGCTCACACCTAGATTAGTTGCAATAAGAATTGCAATTGGCGCCATCAGTAACGCAGTCGCTGTATTGCTCATCACAGCACCTAACAACACAGTTAAAAAGAACAATACAGTAATCAGCAGCACCGGACTATTCGCATCACCAATAAATCCAATCACGCCATCGGCAATTAATTGGCCGAGTCCAGACGCTTCAATTGCAGAAGCAACAGGAATCATCGCAGCGAGCAAGATCAGTGTGGACAAATCAATCGTCTCGTAGGCCTGTTTCTCATTAATTGTGCGCGTACTGATTAACACAATCGCCCCCACTAAAGATGATATATATAGCGGTACCCCTGTTACGCCCTCTAACATCATCGAGATAATCACGAGCGCCAGTACAGCTACCGCAACCACCTGTTTATAATTCCACCCACTAAAATCAAATGTTTGACGCTTTTTATCCTCACTAATTTCACGTGGTCCAAGGTCAGGCAATAATTTACGACCAATTGTGAGTAGATAAATAATTCCAAAAAATACAAGTGGTACGCCTACCCATGCAAATTCGAAGAATCCAAAACCTTTGAGACCCGCTTCTAACATCACGCTCTGTACGGCCAAGTTACTCGTCGTACCGATCAATGTCAGCATGCCGACGAGTGAGGTTACGAAAGCAATAGGAATTAGCAGCTTGCTCCGCGAATAACCCGCTTGGTCAGCGACTAAAATTGCGATTGGTAACATCACCGCAACGGTGCTCGTATTCGATAAAAACATCGAGAACGGCACGGCGATGAGTAATAACACTATGAGAAACTGCTTTTCAGTTTTGGCGTACTTTGTGATCACCGCCCCTACTTTACCTGCTACGCCTGTTTGGAACAGCGCACCACCGATGATGAACATTCCACCGATTAATAAGACAACTTCATTGGTTAACCCACCAACAAATGTTTCAGTATCAATAATTCCAAAGAGATAGACGGCGAGTGCCGCAACTAGTGCAGTAAATGGGATCGGTATTTTTTCTGTGACAAATAAAACGATTGTAATAGTTAAGATGATGAGCATGATGATGATTTCATTCATAGCCTACGCCTCTTTATTGTTTAGATTCATGAGTAATTTTTCACAATACTTATTATCATTATACAATGAAATTCTCTATGTAAAAGCATTCTCACGAGGCTTCACAATATCGTCAAATTTTATGGGGATTATTATAAATAAATCTTTTCGTAGCACTGTATATTATCAGGTGCCAGGGATTACAAACTTTTTTTAACTCATGGGGAACGCCTAAGTCATCACCGCGTTACACACGAAATTTTTTTGCTCATGGGGAACGCCCAAGTCATCACCGCGTTCCACACGAACTTTTTTAACTCATGGGGAACGCCTAACTCACCGCCGCGTTCCACACAAACTTTTTTTAACTCATGGGGAACGCCTAAGTCATCACCGCGTTCCACACGAACTTTTTTTAACTCATGGGGAACGCCTAAGTCATCACCGCGTTCCACACGATCTTTTTTTAA
>JBGYPO010000040.1:0-24178 GCA_041838435.1 Aliicoccus sp.
TTCACGCGGAATCGATGATTTTTCTATTCCCGTTCCTACGACCACTTCATTTTTATAAAGTTCTGCTGAATCAAAATGACGGTATCCATTTTCAATTGCCCAATCGACTTCTTCGGTATCCCCGCGCAGTGGGCCGTTATATTTATTGTCCACTGTACCAAACGTGTTTGTACCGCTGCCGACAACCGGAATTTTCACTTCATCATTTAATTTAATATATTTCATTGCTCTACCTCCTGAAATTTATATCAATTAATATTATAACTTGAATCACTGCTGAAGGTGTAAAGTGTGGACTGCCAAATTCAGAAATATTAATTAATTTAGAATAATCATTTTTAATGCGGGTATTTGATACACAAACATAGAAAAATGGGAGGGTCTTTATAATGAGACGTGAAAATATTTCTTATTGGACAAAGTCAGCACAAGTTAAAGAATTTCCGGCACTTGATGAAGCGATTAAAAGCGACGTATTGGTCATAGGCGGGGGGGTTGCAGGAGTTTTATCGGCGTATGAACTCGCAAATATTAATCGCGATGTCACATTGCTCGACGGCCGGCGTCTTGTCAGAGAAACAACCGCAAATACTACAGCAAAAATTACAGCACAGCACGGACCGATTTACCAAACGTTTATAAATAAATTCGATCAAGATACAGCACGGCTCATTTATGATTCGCAGATGGACGGTCTCGCGAGAATCGCCGAGCTTGTAGAGAAATATGATATTGACTGTGATTTTGAGCGTCTGCCGAGTTTTTTAGTGACGGCGGGTGAACAAAAAGATGTCATTAAAAAAGAAATTAAAGCATATGAAGACCTTGATATTCCACATAGAGTTCATGAAAATGGCATCGATCTTCCGATGGAAAATACATTTGCAGTTGAAATGCTGCACCAGGCCCAGTTCAACCCTGTTAAATTTCTTGCAGGCATGATTGACGTACTGGTTCAAAAAGGCGTAACAATATATGAGAATACACTCGTAAAATCTGTGAAAGATGAATATGTTGAAACGCTCAATGATATTCGCATTGATTATAATGATGTTGTTGTTGCAACACACTATCCAATCGTCGAGTTGAAGAACAATATTATGAACCAGCTGCAGATTGAGCGTTCATATATCGTCTCGGCGCACTACGATAAACTGCCGCAGGGTATGTATAATTTACTCGATGAACCGACACGTTCACTGCGGACTTACAAACATGAAGGTGGCACCGGTGTGTTAGTCGGTGGAGAAGACCATATTACAGGGACAGATGATGCGAAAGAGGTCTACAAAAATTTAACAGATTATACAAAAGAACAGTTTGGTACAGACATTGCAGAAAAATGGTCAGCGCAGGATATGAAAACCGTAGACAGCCTGCCTTTAGTTGGCCGCGATGGAAAAAATAGTGAACATATTTACTTGCTTACCGGCTTTAATAAATTTGGTATGGCGAACTCGGCAATTGGTGCAGTCATCATTAAAGATCAGATATTAAAGAGTACTAATTTCTACAGTGAATTATTTGCACCAGACCGTATTAATACACTGGGCAAACAGGCGACAGCAGTCGGAAAGAAAGTTGTCGATATTGTAAAAGGTGAGAGTAAATCATTAAGTGAGTACAGCAGTGATGTCGACAAACTGGAGAACGGTGAGGCCGGGGTATTTCTACTGGATGGCAAACTGCGTGCAATTTACAAAGACGATGACGGTAATAAGCATGAGACAGGTGCAGTCTGTACGCACATGGGCTGTATTGTGAACTTTAACCACGCTGAGAAATCATGGGACTGCCCATGTCACGGTTCACGGTTTGACTGCAATGGTAAAGTATTGGAAGGTCCTGCTGTAAAGGATTTGTCATAAGCAAATCAAGTATAGAAGTGTTTTACACAGGGGTGGTATAAATGGAATTCGAATTTGTAAGAGACTACGCGATGTACGCTGCGATATTTGGGTTGCTCAGTTTCATCTGGTTTATCTGGGCACAGGAACGGCCGCGGCAGGCGTGGCGTAAATATTTGTGGATTGTTTCAGGGCTGGCACTTGTTGTCAGTCTTGTTGGTATTTTCTTAAGCGTCACTAATTGGGACGCTGCAACGTCATTGCGGGATGCGGGTGTGCTCTCTATGTATCTCACAGTATTTTTCACACTGCTCGTTATTGGTGTGATAGTGAGTATTATTTTGTCACGCAATAATAAGCGTGATCTTATTGCGCCCTGGGTCACATTTCTTGTCGGTGTACAATTTAACTGGCTGGTCAGAGTGTTTAATGATTTTGGTTTGTACCTGCTCGGCTTTTTAATAGTTGCTGTTGCATTATTGGCACCGCACTTTGCACGTCGATGGAATGTTGCAAGCAGTGCAGTTACAGGGATTGGTGCAGGAACCGTAATGTTACTGTTTGCTGTGTTTGGCCTGGTGAGGTTTTTCCTCGCATAAAATAACTTCTGATTATCGGGTTGGAATCTCAAATAGATTTTTCGCGAACATATCGAAAGATAATGTTTGAAATTAATGAGCTTTATAGTTTTTCTCAATCTATTTGAGATCCGCCCGAATTCTTTCAACATCACTTACAATCGCCTCGATTAGACATTGAGCCGATTGTTTTTTATTTGAACGAATGTTTTGACCGCTCCATAAGGCCATCAATTCAGGATTGTTTTGTACGCCCGCTTCTAACCGTATGATTGATGTCAGCATGTGCTGGATGGGGTAAGGCGCAAAACTATCTTCCATGCCGGTCATTTTATCGGTAAAATTGTTGCGTATGCCGCGCGCCGGCTTACCGCTAAACGCAGATGTCATGATGGTGTCTGTCTCGACACTGTTTAAAATGGAGGACTGATGATTTACATTGGTACCACTCTCAAAGGTTGTCAAAAAGGCCGTGCCAATTTGCCCACCGGCAGCGCCGAGAATTAAACTGGCAATCACACCACGTCCGTCGTTGATGCCACCGGCAGCAATTACAGGAATATCAACCGCGTCAGCAGCCTGCGGCACGAGTGCCATCGTTCCAATCATCGCTTCATGAAATCCATCATCGAAACTCCCGCGATGTCCACCGGCTTCGCTTCCCTGCATTACAACGGCATCCATACCTTTTTCGGCGTTGATTTGTGCTTCTGACACAGTCGTCGCTGTGCCAATTGTTTTGATGCCATGGCTTTTCAGCTGCTTCATCACATCCATGTGAGGCACACCGAACGTAAAACTGCAGATCGGCACTTTCATATCTATAATTACTTTAATCTGCTCATCAAACATGTTGAGGTTCTCAACATCAATTTCAGGAAGATTATCTATACCGAGTTCTTTGTACATCGGGTGAAGCGCTGCTTTCGATTTGTCGATTTGTGTTTTATCGACATTGAGAGGTTCCGGTACAAACAGGTTCACTGCAAAAGGTTTGTCTGTCAGTGCCTTGACCTGTGTAATTATCGCGCGCGTTTTATCCGGTGATAAATAACCTGCACCAATCGTACCCAGTGCACCACTGTTCGACACGGCTGCAACGAGTTCAGGTGTCGTTACACCACCAGCCATCCCAGCCTGGATAATTGGATATTTTATATTGAGCAATTCAGTCAACCGATTTTCATTCCACATGTTGTCACCTCCTGTCTTGCTTCAGACTCCCGTCACTTCACCATCCGCACCAATCGATGTAATCTGTCCGTCTTTCATATAATAGGCTTTCCCGCAGAGATATAGCGCATCATCCTTTTTCATAAAATAAACCCCATCCTCAATCGCGTAAATATCTTCTCTATAAGAGTCTTTCAAAGCGATATCATTCACCATATCCAGACCGTCCAGCATTAAATCTTTGAAATATTGATAGTGGGGAAATATCCGTTTATTATATAAACCTAGACCTTCGAAATATCTGATGTAGCTTGGATCCAGTGCTTCACCATCTTCTTCCGGTATTGAATATACGATATCTGCTGCATTCATTGAACCGGCACTCAGTGCGACAATCACGCCATTAAAGTCGTGAATTTTGTCGCGTAAGTTAATTTCTTTAAAAAATTTATTTTGCGTGGGCACATGGCCGCCGGACAAAATCAACACATCGCAGCGATGAATATCATAATCACTTCTGGCATCATACACGTCCATCTGTTGAATCGAAAGGTTACTCATCTCCATAGACTTTCGATACATATTCAGATAAAAATCGTTGTTTTCGTAAGTTGTGGGATTAGAGCTGATCATCAATACTTTTGCATTGTCAGGCCAATTCTCACTTAATCGTGTTAGGAAATTATTATCATTTTTAATAGGTACCGGGTATTCCGCACCATCTTCATCAAACTCAGTTGTCATCATGCTGCTTGTAAAAAAACATATCTGTGCCATGAAGGTTCCTCCATTCGGATTGATTTGAGCTGCAGTTATTTAAAAACTTTCAAATTTATTGACCATGTGGTCGCGCTGGGTTTTGTGATCGACAATAAAATACGGATAATCGACACCGAGCGTGATGTTGTAATCACCCTTCAAAGCCGCTTCATATTTAATGGGGTGGTGTATAAATTTAACCGGCACATCTTTAAACACCGGGAAATACTGCTTAATATAAGCGCCATCGCCTAAAAACCTTTCACTTTGACGGATTGGATTAAACACCCGGAAATAAGGGACTGCGTCCGATCCCGTCGACGCGGACCACTGCCAGCCGTGGACATTTGATGCATTATCATAATCAATCAACTGCCTGCGAAAGTATTCCTCACCGAGGCGCCAGTCAATGAATAAATCCTTCGTTAAAAATTGAGATACCACCATGCGCGTCCGGTTATGCATAAAACCGGTTTGTCTCAGCTCATTCATCGCGGCATCAATGATTGGATAACCAGTCTCGCCGTCCTTCCAGCGTCTGAAATGTTCTGCGTTGTCCGACCATTTCATGTCACGATATTTTTCTTTAAATGAAGAAGTTGCAGCTTCCGGAAACTGCGTCATCAGTACATAGTAAAACTCCCTAAACATTAACTCCCGGATAAAAGCCTCGTACGCCGTTTCATCATCATGCAGACGCGCGAGTAAATCATTCATGATTTGGCGGATATCGAGTAAGCCATATGCCAGCGCAATGCTGAGTTGACTCGTTCGAATGTCAGACAAATAGTCCCTGTTTTTAAGGTAATCTTCAATATGCATATCAAGGAAGTCCTGCCATTTATGCTGTGCTTCTTTTTCCCCGGTGCCATGATGTGTATGAGTTAATTCGTATATATCCTGAGACGGTGCTGTTTTATCGGCTAATTCTTTAATATTATATGCAGGTATAACAGTATGTTTGAGCTGGGATCTATTCTTTTTGTAAAAAGGTGTAAACACTAAATAAGGTGAACCGTCAGACTTTAACGTTTGGGATGGTTTTAAATAGTGATTTGCTTTAATAGGATGGATCTCGATATTTAGTTGATGCAACGCTTTCGCGAGTGTCGGCGCATCATACTTGGGACTGTGATAACTCATAATATCCGGTGCCATCACGACATTTGTAATTTGTTTAGTCTGAATAAACGGGATGAAATCCCCGCGCGGCATCACATGCGGCATAATGCCATGGGCATGGAGCTCTTTAACGAAACGCTGGAGTGTCCCGACATAGAAATTTTCTTTAATTGAGCTCGCATCCGAATGGTCTTCCTGCAACAGGACGATATAGATGTTGTCATACGCATCCTTATTTTCTGTGACAGCCTGAAGCAATGGATTATGCTGCAGCCGGAATACCCGGTTCAGTAGAACTGCGATATTTTTCATGGTTGATCACCTTTTTAAAGTTAGTATAGGTTCATCTTATACTATATAATCCATCGTGCGCCACAACACTGGAATGTTTGGTGTATTTGCAGTTAAGGTTAAATTTAATATAAAAAGAGACTGGATATATGTATCCAGCCTCTGTAACAGGTGTATTAAATTCCGCCCAAAGCATCTTTGATCGATGTCCCGCCTGCCACGACGTCGAATGAACGCTTAAATGTATTTTCCATTTCTAAAGCGTAATAGATAGTCTGTGCAATATCCTCACGGGGAACTTCTGCGATGTCCTGCTCTTTAGCAATCTCAACATTGCCTGTTCCCGCCTCATTGTTTAACATCCCCGGACGAATAATTGTATAGTTCAAATCCGTTCGTTCGAGAATTTTATCGGCGTGATGTTTTGCAGCCATATAATAACTCATGCTGTCACCCCATTTGTCCCGGTCGTTGGACAGCATGCTGCTCACCATGATAAAACGCTCAACACCAGCCTGTTCTGCCGCTTCAATTGTTTTGGCAGCACCATCCAAATCGATTAGAATAGTTTTGTCAGCACCGGTATTTCCACCGGAACCTGCTGCAAACACTATTGCGTCACTGCCTTTTGCAGCTTCAACGATGTCATCAACGCTGCCTTCCAAATCTGCGAGTTTTGCTTCAACACCCATATCCTTAAACTTTTCAACCTGTTCTTCTTTCCTAACCATAGCTCTAGCCGTATGTTCCTCGCTATCTTTTAATAAGTGAATTAGATGTTGTCCAATCTGTCCATTTGCTCCAACTACGAAAACTTTCATGTACGATCAAACTCCTTTTCATTACAAATTAAATTGATATTATTATTCTGATAAAGTAACGAGTACCAATTGGTGAACAGTATACAGGGATAATTTCTATGGTACAAATGTGTGAATTGGATGGTGTTTTTTGTTTCTGGAGGTTTGGCGTGCGGCAGAGCGTGAAATCCTGAGCTGCCGCACACGCAGAGTCGTTTCATGTGCGTCAGGCCGTGAAATCTTGAGTTGCCGCACACGAAGAGTGTTTTTATGTGCGTCAGACCGCGAAATCTTGAGCTGCCGCACACGCCGAGTGTTTTTATGTGCGGCAGAGTGTGAAATCTCGAGTTGCCGCACACGCCACGTGCACCACGACCTAAAAACCAGTGCTGGTGCACGCGGGCAGCATTCTTCATCCAAAGATAACGGCAAACCCCAATCCACCATTGCCCAATCTCTCAATTTATCGTAAGATTATCTAGGTGTTTAATCGTATTAAAGGGAGATTGAATAATGAAAGAATTTTTTCAGCTTGAGAGTCGTGGGACCAATGTTCGCACAGAGATAATTGCCGGGGTAACGACGTTCTTAACTATGGCGTACATCGTTGTTGTGAACCCTGCAATTTTATCTGCAGCCGGGGTGCCGTTTGATCAAGTATTTATGGCAACAATTATTGCAGCAGTAGTCGGAACACTAATCATGGCGCTGTTTGCAAACTATCCAATCGCCATCGCGCCCGGGATGGGGATGAATGCATACTTCGTCACTGTCGTGCTCAACCAGGGCATCAGTTACCAGACGGTCTTTGCCGCTGTGTTCTTTGCCGGTGTATTATTTATATTACTCACGTTCACACCGCTAAGAAAGTCATTAATCGCAGCAATACCGCAGACATTAAAAGTCGGTATTACGGTCGGGATAGGTTTGTTCATCGCATTTTTAGGACTCCGCATGTCAGGAATTATCGTGCAGAATCCAGAAACGTTTGTGTCATTTGGTGATATCACAGAACCGGTCACGCTCTTATCTATCGTCGGGTTGTTCATCACACTCATCTTAGTTGCGCGCAACGTGAAGGGTGCATTGTTCTTCGGGATGCTCATCACAGCAATTATCGGTTACTTTGCGAGCATGCTTGAAATCACAGGCGTGGTCTCATTGCCGGCTATGCCGGTATTCTGGGATCTCGACATAATGGGTGTCTTTGAACAGTCACTTTATACAGTTATCTTCGCATTCCTGCTCGTGACAATTTTTGATACGACAGGTACGACGATTGGTGTTGCTGAACAGGCGGGTCTCATGAAAGACGGCAAGCTGAAAAACGCGAATGCGGCACTTCAAGCGGACGCGATATCGACAACAGTTGGTGCGACATTTGGTACGACGCCAACAACGGCATACATAGAGTCGACGGCAGGCGTGCAGGCGGGTGGTCGAACGGGACTTACAACTCTCGTCGTTGCAATTTTATTTATAGGGACAATCTTTTTTACCCCTATTGTTGAAACAATTGCGGCGTTGCCGGCAATCACTGCACCGACATTAATCATAGTGGGTAGCTTTATGATGGCGGGCCTCGAACGCGTAAAATGGAAGCAATTCGATGAAGCATTCCCGGCATTTATCGTCATTATTTCTATGCCGCTTACGTCAAGCATCGCAACGGGTATTGCACTCGGATTCATTACATATCCATTATTAAAATTATTTAGCGGTAAGGGTAAAGAAGTGCACCCGCTCATCTATATATTCGGCATTATTTTTGTATTACAATTAATATTTTTCCCAGGTCATTAATATCAAACACCCAAAATATTTGGGTGTTTTTATTTTGATTGTACCTTACAAATATTAGCGGATTCGTATACCATGGAAGTAAGAACTGATAAAGGGAGTCTCTCATGAAAAAATTGCTCATCGCAATATTGTTATCTGTCGCTATTGGAAGTGTTCATGTCGCAAAGGCCGAAGAAGTGTTACCCTCAGGCATTCCGAAGGCAGAAATAGGAGACGCGATTGAAAGTTATGTAAACGCACATGAAGAGACAACAGCTGGTATGGCTGTATCGGTGTTTGATCTTGACGGTGTAATTTATGAGAATTATTATGGGTTTGCAGATAGAGAAGACGATATACCCGTTGATGAAACAACTGTCTTTGAATGGGGATCAGCCAGTAAAATCCTTGTATGGGTTGCTGTGATGCAACTCTATGAAGAAGGCTTAATCGAATTTGATGAAAATATATTAACATATTTACCGGATGACTATTTAGAAGATTTTACATATGACACTGAGATTACAATGATGCATTTGTTTAATCACGAAGCGGGGTTCCAAGATTTCATTTCTGGGTTATTTTATCCGCAAGGGACTGAGTTAGAGTCACTTAGAGATGCAATAAAAAACAAGCAACCGATACAAATCTATGAACCCGGGACTGTCCATGGCTATTCTAATTGGAGTACAGCACTCGCTGCCGTCATCGTTGAAGAAGTATCGGGCATGTCGTTTTCAGATTATGTAAACGAACATATCATGTCGCCGCTTAATATGGGAAGTACAGCTTTGCTACCAGACTTATCAGATAATGAATCTGTTCAAGACGCTCGCCAGGATGTCGCAACATACTCAACAGGTGGCGCACGGTTAGACGGTTTAGATTTTATGATTGAACTGTATCCGGCAGGTATGGCGACAAGCACGCTTGAAGATTTCAGAACGTTCGGTATGGCGCTCTTAACGGATGGAGATACGCAATTATTCAATGATGTAGAAACCCACAATCAAATGCTCGAGCCAACGAAATATTATGGCGACACTGATATCGGGTTAAATTACCATGGTATGTGGAGCCGGATGTATGCAGTTGAAACAATTGGACATGGAGGCAGTACAGCAGGGTTTTCATCGAATTTTTTATTTGATCCTGTAAATAATATTGGTGTTGTCGTCATGACAAATCAACAAAATGAAAGTATTTATAACTATGAGATGATGGAGCTGGTGTTCGGCAAGCTTGAAGATTCTGAACTTGTAGAATACATACCAGAACCTGTGCCCGGCATCTTTAAATCGATGAGAACAATTTCAGAAGGTCCATTTAAACTGTATGAATTAACGAGCTATCGGGCGAATGGGCAAGGGGACATTACAGATTTTTGGATGCATGTAGAAGGCGCGGAAGGTTCAATCATCGAACAGACCCAGTGGAATCTTGTTGAAGTTCCAACTTCAGAAGTGATATTTTTGGTTGTTGTCATCGGATCATTGCTGATAGGGTTTGTGTATTCAATCATCACTTTAGTTACCCATATCGTGCAGTTGATAAGAAAGCGTAAGAAATTTTTTAATAGTGGTTTAAGAATAATAAATATGAGTGCGGCCTTATTGCAAATACTTGTGCTGATTAATTTGTTGCTGTTTGCAGTCGGTGTGATTTCATTTTTACCTGGCAATCAAATCGTCATCTTTTTTGTCATCTTCATCATACTCGCTATATTGTTGTTAGTGACAGGTATATTATTACTCATTAAAAATATTAAAGATAAACATAAAAGACACTGGATTTACTTTATCACAGTATACTTTGCACTCATGACAGTGTTCTTTATCTTCCATTATAACTTGTATATGTTTTGGGCAGTGTAGGTTTTAAATCGCTGTTAAGCTTATTAAACTATAATTTTTCCCAGTCTATATCATCGATACTGGTGAATCCACTATCATCTGTTTCTATTTTCCTTACTATGCTCATCACGCCTGTTTGTTCTAAAAAAAAGTTTCATTAAGGCTGAACCAATGTTCCTGGCCGACTAATATTGCCTTAGCATTACTTATATTATCTTGAATAGTTAATGCTTCATGATCTTGAATGACGTGTTGGATCAATTTATAAAGCTCTTTTTTTGCTCTGTTTAATTGAATTATTCTCATATGAGGTCACCTCGCATTTATTTAAAATAACCAGAAGACTTTAGTGTATTGGAACTTAAATGTCTTGATAAATATTGAATAAAGTAGTATATTAAGTATGAAAAAGGACGTGCGCTAACACGTCCTTGAAGGTCCGTTGTAAAGACGGTAACTAGCCTTTTGGTTTAAAGCATATAACCATCCAAGCCGGTTAAAGCATGTGGATGGTTATTTTTTATTGTCTTCTTTGAGTGCGATGATTAACATTCCAAATGCAATGGCAATCATCAATGCCTCATAGACAGTCATGTCATTTCCTTCCTGGAGATAACACCACCAAACAATTCATAGGTATCACCTCCTAATAGAGGCTAGCCACCATCCTTACACTTACCTACAATATTATTATACTTAAAAGCGAATGTACGTTCTATTATTTATAGGTTTTCTTAAACACTATATTTCTGCCTTTAGCACAGCATAATCACTTCAAATCAAACTGCAAAACATTCTCGCCTTCTTCAACTTCTCCTGTTTCATAAAAACCGGCTTTCTTATAAATGTATGTTGCACGCTCGTTTTCCGGCACGACGTACAGATAAATGAAGTCGTAATTCTCATGGTACGTGGGATCATTCATGACAAGTTTCAGACTCTCCTTACCGTATCCTTTGTTCTGATGTCCTTCTGCGATCATCATACGCAGGATACCGAGTCCGCCTTCTTTATATTCTTTTTCCAACATAATGAACCCGACCAACGTGTCGTCATTATAAATCGCATACGGCATCATATCGCCTTTAGATAACCACGCTTCAGCTAGAGAATACACATTCTCTGCAACAAAGTCCGTGTCCGGCAACTTCATATCAATCACATCATAAAAATTTTCTTCATCAATTGTTTTAAACTGTATCATGAATCAACACTCCTTATGTGCTGTTTTAAAAACTCAATCTTCTCAAAATCTTTGCTGTTATTATTGTCATTTCGATAACCATCTTTTGCTGATGCTTCATACAATTTCAAAAATTGATTAGGACTGAGGATAAAAAACTCAGCACCATCAATAGTTTCTTTCTTCAATTCATTGAGAGGCACACCAGCAAATTCTGGCAGTGTATCAATACAGCCGAATTCCACAGATATCGTATCTTTCTTAAATTCATGTTCATGTTTGTTGATTAAACTGTATCCTACTGCCTCCATCACACGTTCAATTTCTTCAAAATTATAAATGCGATCTTCGTCAGGTGCTTCCCATCCAAGCGGGTTTCCAGGCACATGAATATCCAGGTCATTCGGGTTCCAGGATTCATCCGTTGCATATTCCAATCCGACCGATCCCATTAATGCTGGCGTGATTTTTATCTTGTTCAGCAGCTTCGTAATCTCTAAAAATTCTTTTAAGAGTATATGATACATGGCATCGCCTCGTTTCTATGTCGTTAATTATACAGGAATTGGTTAAAATTAATTCACGCTTTTGAATATTGATGAAATAGGTTATCATTATTTTATATACAGATGAACGGGGGGGTTGATATTGATCCTAGATAGTGCCGAACGTATTCGATTTGTCTTGATAATACGTGGCAAATTTTCGGTTGTTTTCAAAAATTGGCGGAGTCTGTCCATTTTTAACGAACACAATATCTAGGGGAATATCAGCACTATATTCCTCTAACTTTCGGAGGAAACAAAAATGAATATATTAAATGTGGCACAAGTCTCAAAATCTTTCACCGGTGATATGATTTTTGAAGATATTAAGTTTGATTTAAACGATAAAGAGCGCATCGGTTTAATAGGCAGGAACGGCGAAGGTAAGACGACATTGTTTAAACTGATTGCAGGAGAAGAGCGTCCTGACAGTGGGTTTATCAACTTAAAGAAAGATGCCGAGGTCGGTTTATTGAGCCAGATTCCAAGCTTTAACGACGAGATAAAAGTCTACGATTGCTTAGACAGCGTATTCTCTAAAATAAATAACATGGAACAATCTATGAGAAAATTAGAGAATGATATGACTGAAAAACCGGATGAATTAGATAAGATACTAAATCACTATGCACGTCTTCAAACAGAATATGAGACGTTAGGCGGTTATGAGAAAGACAGCAAAATCAACTTCGTGATGAATGGTTTAAAAATTAATCATTTAAAAACACAGGAATGGCACTTGCTCTCAGGTGGTGAACGGACAAAGGTTGGTCTGGCAATGCTGTTGCTTAAGTCCCCGGAGTTATTGCTGCTCGATGAACCGACGAATCACTTGGATATATCGAGTATCAACTGGTTAACGCAGTTTATTTTAAATTACAAAGGTGCTGTGATGATCATCTCACATGACCGTTACTTCTTAGATGAGACAGTCGATAAAATATTTGAAATCGATCAGCAGAAACTACATGTCTATCATGGGAACTATTCGCATTTTATCCGTGAGAAAGAAGATAGAATTTTAAGTGAGTATGAGGCGTATAAAACACAGCAAAAGAAAATTCAAAAGATGAAAGCTCAAATTAAACAATTAAAAATATGGGCAAATCAAGCTGTGCCGCCAAATGATGCGATGCACAGACGTGCTAAAAGTATGGAGAAGGCGCTTGCCCGCATTGAGGTAAAACAAAAACCGATTCTTGAAGCCAGGAAGATGCAGCTTGAGATGGAGAGCACTGATAAGTCAGCGAAAGATATATTTATATTTGATAACATTGCGAAAATATATGATGATATTTTATTTGAAGATGTGAATATAGAAATATATCGCAATGAACGCGTGGCAATCATCGGTGATAACGGCAGTGGGAAGAGTACGCTGCTTAAAATAATGCTTGATGAAATACAGCCGGACCTGGGGACATTGAAACGTGCCGATAACATTAAGATTGGGTACCTGGCACAGCATCACTTCAATAATGAAAGCGACACGGTGCTACAGGCTTATAGAGAATATGCAAACGTCATTGAAGGAGAAGCAAGAAATCATTTGGCGGGCTATTTGTTTTATGGATATGACGTGTATAAGAAGGTTAAAGATCTAAGCGGTGGCGAGAAGATGCGCCTGCGCTGGGCACAGATTGTAACGAATGACTTTAATGTTCTGATTTTAGATGAACCGACGAATCACCTCGATATCGATTCGAAGGAAATACTTGAAGACGCACTTGCTAAATTTACCGGAACAATTATTGCCGTATCACACGACCGCTATTTTCTTGATAAATTTTTTCATAAAACCTACTGGATAGAAGATGGATATGTGACACATTACAATGGGAATTACAGTTATGCGAAAGATAAAAAGGAGGAGAACGCATGAACCGGATTAATTTAATTGCTTTAGGTGTAAAAGATATGGCTGAGTCGTATGCATTTTACAAAGATGTGTTAGGTTTTGAGACATATGAGACCAATCCAAATGCGCCTGTTATATTCTTTAACAACCAGGGTACAAAGCTCGAACTGTTTCCAATAGAAGAACTAGCACGTGATATTAATGCAGAAAACCCGCCGGAAATAGTAACCGGTGGATTTAACGGGATGACACTCGCGTATAATGCGAAGTCTGATGAAGAAGTGGATGCGATATTTAAGCATTTACAGATGCATAATGTTGAAATAGTGAAAAAGCCTGAACACGTATTCTGGGGTGGATATTCAGGATACTTCAAAGATCCGAACGGTTATTACTGGGAAGTCGCAAAAGCAAACTTTAAATTTGATGACACGAATATGATCATCATTGAAGATGAGTCGAAATAATTATTTTAATTTGATGATTACAGTGATTAAATCAAAATATAACGGGAATAATAAGAATACCAATTGAAGGAGGTTTTTTAGAAATGGCAAGATTTGAAAATAACAAAGCATTAAAAGATGCTTTAAATCATCAAGTCGCAAACTTCACAGTGCTGTGGACAAAGCTTCACAATTATCACTGGTATGTTAAAGGTCACAATTTCTTCTCGCTTCATGAAAAATTCGAGGAACTTTACAATACTTCAGGTGCATATGTCGATGAAGTCGCTGAACGCTTACTCGCAATTGGCGGGGAGCCGGTCGGACGATTGGATGACGCTTTGAAAGAATCAAGTGTTGAAGATGCTGCATATGATTTAACTGCAGATCAGATGGTTAGACAGTTAAACAAAGACTTTGACTTGATTTGTAAAGAACTTGATGAAGGTAAAGATATTGCAGAAGAAGCGGGCGATGACCGTACTGCAGATATGTTCATTGAAATGTCTACAGAGCTAGAGAAAAACAACTGGATGTTAAAATCTTTCTTAGGTAAAGATGTTAAATAGATGCGGGAAATAAGGTAGACGTTCGCGTCTGCTTTTTCCTTTTAAAAAATTATAAAAGTGTGAGCATATAATTGTAATTATCTCGAATTAGAGTTATAATAAGAGTGTAGATAAATAAAACAGAGATAAGGGAGAATGAATTATGACTAAAGTTGGAATCATAGTAGGTAGTTTAAGAAAAGAAGCGGTATCAAAGTTACTTGCAGAAAACGTAGCAACAATGTTCCCGGAGAACGTTGAAACTGAGTTTGTAGAAATCGGTAACCTACCTTTATATAACGAAGATTTAGATACACCGGATAATCCACACGAAGCATATACAGCATTCAGAAACACAATGAAAGATGTGGATGCAGTTTTATTCGTAACACCAGAATATAACCGTTCTATGCCGGCATCAATTAAGAACGCATTGGACGTTGGTTCACGTCCATACGGACAGAGCATCTGGGATGCAAAACCAGCTGCAATTATGAGCCAGTCACCATCAGGATTAGCAGGATTCGGTGCAAACCACCATATCCGTCAATCATTAGTATTCCTGAACATGCAGCCTATGCAGCAGCCGGAAGCTTACATCGGAGGATCTTACGGATTATTCGATGACAATGGTAAATTAAACAACGAAGATACTGCAAACTTCTTACAGACAGTTGTAGATGCATTCGTTGCTCACATTGAAAAATTAAAATAATATCGAATTGACTTGGATACGCGCTCGACTCTTTTGGGAGTCGGGCGTGTATTTTTTGTGGTGTTGGTGTGCGTCAGCTCATGATATTTCTTTCTGCCGCACACGAAACTCCAAATGATGTGCGTCAGCTCATGATTTTTCGTTCTGCCGCACACGAAACTCCAAATGGTGTGCGTCAGCTCATGATTTTTCGTTCTGCCGCACACGAAACTCCAAATGGTGTGCGTCAGCTTATGATTTGGAGTTCTGCCGCACGCGGCGGGAAGTTTGACGTGCACCACGGACAAAAAACCTGTGTTGGTGCACACGACAGGAAGTTTGACGTGCACTACATGAAAAAAACCTGTGCTGGTGCACGCGGTAGGAAGTTTGACGTGCACCACGGGAAAAAAACTTGTGTTGGTGCACGCGGCGGGAAGTTTGACGTGCACCACGGACAAAAAATCTGTGCTGGTGCACGCGGCGGGAAGATTGACGTGCACCACGCCCGAAAAACCTGTGCTGGTGCACGCGAACTACCCAAACATTTATAACTATTCGTGATTCTGTCACAATCCATGACCCACAAACCCAAGTTTTAAAAATGCACTGGTATTTTCTTATCAGTTGTAGTATCATAAATAACGCTAGGTCCCATAGCTCAGGGGGAGAGTGCTTGCTTGACATGCAAGAGGTCGGTGGTTCGAAACCACCTGGGACCATATTAAAAAAACAGCCAATTAGTTGGCTGTTTTTTGTTTTCAAATAATTATCTATCACCACGAAGTAGGTGAGGCTTGAACTTATCCAAATAAAAAAGGCCCGCAGGGCCCTTAAATAACAGATAGAAAGGGATTCGAACCCTTGAAACGGGGTTACCGTTTACACGCTTTCCAAGCGTGCGCCTTCAGCCACTCGGCCATCTATCCATAATCATATAACGTTATAAATTATATGACAGTTCACAAGAACTTTCAAGACCAAGAGTGGTCAAAGGTGCACATAACTTTTTTTAATGGTTCAGCCTGTTCACATATTTCGCATATTCAGAATTTAACATCTTAGATAAAAATCGTGTCTCCATTCCAAATAACTTCATGACAATCATATGCACACGGGCCTGGGTAATTGAATAAATAAACCACGGCAGGGTCGGTTCGTACTCATGCAATGCCACGAGTATTTCATCGGTATCCAGGATTCTTCTGAACTCAAGGCGTGCGCGTCCTTCTTCTCTTACAAATGCGAATGTTCCACCTTTGATATAGTAGAGGATTCTGTCATCATACGAGCGTTCTTCGGAACGTTCAAGTATAAGGATAGGGTCATCGAAAAATGGAAGTTTAATCTCTGTGACTTCACCATCGACGATGCTGGTTGTGAGAAATCTCCCGCCAATTCTTGATAACCAGTTCACGTAGTAATCAGCGACGTTATCAACCGTCCACTGTGCCGGGACTTTAATGCGCTGAATCGATTTAACATCATTCCGCTTAATTTCTTTTTTGATATTAAATGATTTTTTATCGGGTGATTTACTGTCCTCAGTTTCGTCAAGTGCGATTCTGACGCTTTCTTTAAATGGCGTCGGTGCATTTGATATACCCTCAACAAAGTATTTATCCTGCATTGTCATGTTGTGCGTCAAACTTTCAAGGAGCGGATACACAGTTTCTTTTGGCATCTGCGCTATCAGACGTACCCATAATTTCGATAAAAAGACCGGGATAATTGGAAGGTCGATCATCGGCATTTTTTTATCCATTACTTCTGCAGTTTCTTCAAACATTTCCCGGTAAGTCATCTCTTCCGGTCCGCCGATGTCAATTGCTTCATTGTCATTATTCTTGCGTTTAACAGCTGCTTTAAAGACATTGACAACATCTTTTAATGCGACGGGATGGGTTTTGTTGTAGGCCCAGGCCGGTAGCAACAATCCGGGCAGCCGTTTCACCAGGCTGTGGAGGATTGGGAATGAAGAGCCGTTCGGGCCGACAATAAGGCCGGCGCGCAATGTCGTGACAGGCACGCCATATGAACCGAGTATTTCCTCACATTCCAAGCGGCTTTTTAGATGGTTGGATAAAGGCCGTTCTTTTGGAATAATCCCGCTCAGGTAGATAATTTTCTTAACACCGGCAATTTTCGCAGCCCGTGCAAAGTTATCCGCTAAAATAGCATCCATATCACCAAATGTCCCCTGTGTTAATTTTGAAGAAGGCTGCATCGAATGAACGAGGTAAATTGCTGTGTGGACACCTGCCATCGCTTCTTCAATATCGATTTGCGAATATAAATCTGCCTGTCGCCACTCGACATTTTCTTCATCCTCTTTGTTATCAATGTTTCGAGATACTGCAATAATTTGGCGTTCTTCTTTTAATTGCGCCATTAAATTTCTGCCGATATATCCAGATGCACCTGTTAACAATACCTTCATGATGAATCGCCCCAGTTCTAATCAGATTACTCATTCTATACCCTAAGCGGAATCGACTGAATCTTAAAGTAGAAGGGTCATTAAATCCTCATCTATATATTGCCCATCATGTAAGAGGGCCATGGGCTCTGTACCGTAGCGTTTGAAGCCAAATGATTCATAAAATTTCTTTGCACGCGCATTGTCGGAGACAACCATCAAGTCAATCTTCAGTAAACCGTTTAACATCCGTGCTTCTTCCAATAAATATTCGATAACAGCTTTGGCAACACCGGTTCCTCTGTGCGCCTCAATGCAAAACATCGCAACGATTATTCCTTTATGTAATTCCTTTTCACCCATCTGCCTTAAGAATGATGCATTACAGACAAGCGTTCCATCAACAAAACCACCGACAACGAAGTTATCATTGTCAGAACTTAAACGCGATAAAAAGCGTGCAATAGGGAAATTTTTTTCTCTCTCATAAGTGGATCCATAGGCTTCTGGATTTGTTTTTAAAGCATGCAGCCGCAGCGCGCGGAACGCATCAACATCCGCACCAGATAAAATGCGAACCTCCATTATTATTCACCTCTAATATTAATTTTCAAATTTATATTGTTAAGTATAAATGAAACCAGTGACTATAGGGTAAAATAACAGTTATGATTAAACATTTTAGAAGGTGACTGCTTTGAAGAAAATTTTAATGAGAATTTATCAGCGGATTATGCGTATTGCCATTTACTTTTTGCCATGGCGTGAACCGACCGTGTATAAAGGGATTGGGATGATTCAAATGCTTCCGGTCGTAATGCGGCAGGCAAACATTACGCGTGTTTTGATAGTCACAGATCAAGGTATAAAGAATAGTGGTATTTTAGATAAGGTCACGAGAGAGCTTGATGAGAGCAGTGTTACATATGAAGTTTTTTCTGACGTAGAACCGAATCCGGATGAGGAGACCGTCAATAAAATTAACGGGCGATATGGATTATTTGAGGCTGAAGGCCTGATTGGTCTTGGCGGTGGTTCAGTTCTTGATGCAACAAAGGTTGCAGCTGTACTCGTAAACCAGCCGAAGAAAGAAGTGGGCACTCTGGAAGGGGTACTGAAAGTCAGAGCTAACCCAGCATATACAGTCATGATACCAACAACGGCCGGCACCGGTTCAGAAGTCACACTTGCTGCAGTTGTTTCAAATAAGAAAGAGCGTCGTAAATATACAATTATGGATCCCAGGCTTATTCCGAAAGCCGCAATTTTAGCACCGGAGATGCTTGTATCATTGCCAAAAACGTTAACGGCGGAAACCGGTATGGATGCACTGACACATGCAGTCGAGTCTTTTATCAGCAGAACGCGCACCAGACAGACTGAAAAAGATGGTGTGCGCGCTGTTAAATTAATTCATGAATATTTGAAGCGGTCGTATGATGTGCCGGAAGATTTGGAGGCGCGCTTTGGCATGCTCGAAGCATCATATTATGCCGGGCGCGCATTTACGCGTGCATATGTTGGAAATGCTCATGCGATGTCACATGCGTTAACCGCATACTATAATAGTCCGCATGGACGAACAAATGCACTGATTCTGCCGATAGTCTTAAGAATGTATGGTGCAGGTGTGCATGAGAGATTAGCGAAACTTGCGGATGCAATCGCGTTAACTGAAGCGGGGGAGTCAGAAGAAGAAAAGGCACGTGCCTTTATTGAGTGGATTGAAGATATGAATGCTGCGTTTGATATTCCGAAGACGCTTCCTGAGATTGACGTGCAGGATCTTGACGGTTTAATTTCACACGCGTACAGGGAGGCAAATCCTATGTATCCGGTGCCTGTTATATTCAGTCATAATGACTTTCGTAGGGGATTTTTAAAAGTAAAAGGATAAAATAACAGGAATCGGGACTCTGTGGATGTGACAAAGTCCCGATTAGCATTTTTATCGTATTAAATCATCATTAATTTTATAAAAATCAAAGACAACCGCATCGGGGCCTTCTACGAGGAGTGAATATGTGCCCCAGTCTGTATTCAATGGATCATGTAGAATCTTAGCGCCGCTCTGTTTCAGTCGTTCATACGCTGCATCAACATCTTCAACTTCAAAATGTAAAATCGTCCCGGACTTGACTGTCTCCATAGGCACAAGGGCATCATGACTCAGCATCAGCGAGTGTTCACCAACAGTAAACTGTGCAAAATTCTTATCTGAAAAATCAGCTTTCATATCAAGCAGCTGCTCTATCAATCGCGTTGCTTCCTCAACGTTAGTTACTATCAAATCTGTTTGGTTCAGTTTCATATTTAACACCCCTATGAATGTGATTAATTATAAATAAAAATTCACACATACCCAATAAGGTACGTGTGAATTGAGTATCTCAAAATTACTCTTCCACACCAAACTCAACGTTTGATTCAAACTTCACTTCGTTGCTTACTAATACCCCACCAGTTTCTAATGCCTGGTTAAAGTGCATACCATACTTTTCACGATCGATTTTACCAGATACAACAGCACCTGTAACTACGCTTCCGTCCGCAGGGTTCTTCGCTGTACCATTGTGTTCAAAATCAAATGTTTCTTCGTGTGTAACACCTCTCATAGTTAAGTCACCAGTTACAGTAGATTCTGTTACTGAAGTAGAAACGAATGTAACGACCGGGTGATTTTCAATGTCAAAGAAGTCACTTGTTCTTAAGTGGTTATCGCGATCTGCCTGGTTCGTATTAATTGATTCCGGATAAATCTTAACTTCAAATTTCAGTGAAGATAAATCATTCATATCACCAGTAAGATTAACATCAAAGTTTTCAAAACTACCTTTTACTCTTGATACCATCATATGTCTTACAACGAATTCGATATTACTGTGTGCTTTGTCTAGTGTAAATTTAGCCATTATTAATTTGCCCCTTTTAATGTTTTAATTATTTTCGCTTGGTCTTCTTGACTACAAAATATATCATAACATAATATATCTCGAATTGGAAGTAATAAATCTCTGAAACTAGATATTTATTGAAGCGTGACAATAGAACTAATCGTTATGCTTACAATACCCACTAGAAACCTATATAAAACGACTTATGCAAATATAAAATTTAAGGGAGCTAAAAAAGAATGTTTAGACCTATGATTATTTGTAGGCTATGTTTATCTGCCCAAGTATTTTATAATGGGTTAATAAACAATTTTTAATTTCGAAATTTTACACATCTTAGATTAAGCAAAGTGAGATTTTAAGAAAAGGTGATGGGGCATGATACATAAAGAATTGTCACGATTTGAGATATTCGCTTCATTAAATATAGATGAGTTACACGAGGTTGCATTTATCACAGATAAAATAAAAGTATCAAGAGGATCGCATGTATTTTATCACGGTGATAATATGGAAAAGTTGTTTTTCGTACATTCTGGTACGGTTAAAATTTATCGGACGGATGCCGAAGGTAATGAACAAATCGTCAACTTTTTTCAAAAGGGAGAAATGTTTCCACACCACGGTCTATTCCGTACGGATACGTATCCTGCAAATGCAATGGTCTTTCAAGATGCGTCATTGCTTGTCATTCACAAGGCAGATTTTGAACACTTGTTGATGAAGAATGACCGAATTGCGCTTAAAATGTTCCACTATTTAGGCAATGTCATCTTAGATTTGCATAAACGCCTTCAAGAAAAATTATTGTCGAGTACGGATCAGCAGCTGCTTTCGTTATTAAAACGTTTGATGATTTCAAATGGCATTGAAATAAGTCCAGATGAAACAAAAATTAATTTGAAAATGACTAAGCAAGAAATAGGCAGCATGGTTGGCATGACACGTGAGACGGTTAGCCGTAATGTTTCTAGATTTAAAAAACTTCATATATTATATGAAGATAATGGATATATCATCATTCGAGATAAAATACTCAAGGAGTATTTATAAAAAGTAGGGCCAACGGTTATAGGGAAACCGTTGGTCTTATTTTAGGAGATGACTTAAATTGTGTTGTCGGATGGTTTATAGTATTGTGTTTGGTCGGTAAATGTAATAAGGAATATAAATCCTAATATACCAATACCAATTGCTATTAACCCGAGTCCGACACTTATCTGATCTGCCATTAAATAACTATTACATAATTGGGAGTCAGAAAATGTGTATGCTAAACCTGTAATACTAAACACTGCAGCTGTGATAAACATAAATACGAAACGTGCAGATATTTTTAATTTTGAAAAACTATCTCTTAATGTCACGCCGGCAAGCAGTGGTAAGGAGACGAATTTAAATAACTCGACATACCATAACTCAAGCGCTTCATCCATGGCACGCGGCAGCATCCAATAGATAATGATTGTTAAAAATATAATCATGAAAGGTACACCATTGCGGTTATACTTTTCAAAAAATCTTGGAAATTTATTCTTAAAAAATGGTGCGAGCAACAGCCCGGATAAAAACAGTAACATCATTTGCATATGCATGTGTAAGAACATATAGGACTCAAATAATTCGCGCATAAACGGTATCGCTAAGAATAGAATCATCACGAGTCCGTAAATGGGTTGGCGCATTATGAATCACCTGCTTCAATGGTTTCTACAATTGTTTGAACCGCTTCTTGTGGTTCACGATAACTCAGCGCATCGAGCAATTGACCGTCAGGTTTTATCAGATAAAAACTCGTATTATGTTGAAAATCAGCATCACCTTCAGGAATGACTGTCACACCATACATATCGAGTAAGGTGTCTAAATCGTCATCATCTGGCACACGTAGCATTCTCCAATATTCGCCATCCACATTAAAATAATCTGCATAGCGATTTAATACTTCTACAGTATCGCGCTCGGTATCAAAAGAAACACTTAGGAAAACAAGAACATCTTTATACTTCTCCATGTCCAATGTTTCAAACACTTCTTGCATATTTACTTCCATTTGAGGACACACTGTTGAACAGTTTGTATAAATAAATGTCATGAACATATATTTACCTTCGAATTCATCAAAGTGATACGTTCTGTCTTGATTATCTTGAACTGTAATGTTTGGAATCTGAGGCGGTGCCTCGCGTAATTCATTTAAACGTTTACCTTCAATTGTGAATGTTGTATAACCATCAGTGGCCAACATTAAAAACAGGAGGCCAAAGATGATTAGAATTGTCCGGTACAACCATTCTTTTTTCATCTATGTGCCTCCTAGTATTATAATTTTACCAAGTGCGCCACATTGGCGAGCCTGGTGGTGCATTAATTACCATATCGACTATTGGATAACCGTAAGCCATCACAATTAGAACCATAGCAAGTGCGAACCACATTGCCCAGTTTTCTGTCCACATCGGTGTCTTGTAAGCATCGCGTTCCTGTATTGTCTGCACATAAAATGGTGTGTGCCCCTTCTTAGCGAAGAACATCAGGTAATAAATACCCCCAACCACCATTATACCTGCAATCATCAGTACAAGTGTTCCAAGGCCGACGACGAGTAGTAAATCATTCCACTGAAGCGCATGCGCATGATCGCCATATGTTGTGTGTTGACTGCGGCGTGGCGTACCCATGAGACCAACGATAGACATTGATGCTGACATTAAGAACATACCAATGACCCATGCCCATGTCTGCCATAGTGCGAACTTATGCATGCCTGGTGAGAACTCACGTCGTGCTAAGTGAGGTACTAACCACCATGCGACACCAAAGAATGTTAAGACGACTGCAACACCAACTGTAACGTGGAAGTGCCCAACGACCCAAAATGTATTGTGTACAACCTGGTTTAACTGGTTGTTTGTTTGTGCAATACCACCAGCACCACCGAAGATAAAACCAATCATTGCAATCATAATTGTTAAGAACTTAGGATCGCGCCATGGTAATTTCACAAGCCATCCAAGCAAACCTTTACCACCGCGGCGACGTCCTGCACGCTCTAATGTTGCAAACATCGCGAAAGCTGTGAATAATGAAGGTACTGCGATTGCTAAACTCATTGCTAAGTGACCATATTTCAGTGTTTCACTAAAACCAGGGTCAACAATTTGGTGGTGGAATCCACCAGGTACGTTTAATACCACAATAAGGATAACAACAACTCTTGCTAAACTATCACTAAATATTTTTGTCCCAATAACTTTTGGTAAAATCAAGTACCAAGCTGAAATCGCTACTAAGTACCAAACGTTAACCAGTGTATGTCCAAACCACCATAATAATGTACGGTCAAGTAAGACGTTGATACCAGATGTCCATTCAAGAACCCAGAA
>JBGYPO010000041.1:0-4770 GCA_041838435.1 Aliicoccus sp.
GAGTTTCTGACATTAATTATTAGTTTGCAATAACGTTTTCGCCTTTATAGCTTCCACATTCTTTACATACGCGGTGAGATAATTTCATTTCTCCACAGCTCTTACACTCTACCATTCCTGGTACTGATAAGTTTAAATGCGTACGGCGTTTTCTTTTACGAGTTTTTGAGGTTCTTCTTTTAGGTACTGCCATGATTAATAATCCTCCTTACTTTTCTTCTTCTACATCACTAAAAAGTGATTGTAATTTTGATAATCTTGGATCAACTGTTTCCTCGCGTGAAGACTCATCGAGATCGTCCTCAGAGAGCACTGACCAATTTTTCCCACCTGTTAAATTAACAGAATCACTCTTAGTGAATTTAGTCGGAATATTGATAACAATGAGTTCTCTTACAATTGGCGTTAAGTCAATTGTATGATCAACGAAATGAATGTTGTCATCTGAATCATCATCAGGTTCTCGCATCTCATCGAATATTTCTGTTGACTCAATAGATAAAGGTACACTTATCTCTTCTGTCGTCCTACTATCTAACATAATCAACGTCGTATCAATGTCTAAGTCAAAAGAAACGCGTGTTGCATGAACACTCATTTCTCCTGTGACTGATGTATCACCGATGGAAACAACATCACTGCGATTCGAAATTTGCTCAAATTGAACATTCTCATCAAGCGTTAAAGTTTGATTCATATACTTTTTAAGCTGTGACAAAGACCATTTCATATACATTCACCTCTTACGAGCACATAGAACATTCTACTCAAATTCGTGACTTGTGTCAAGTTTTTATCTTGCAGTGAATTTTTCGGTATATATTGGTATTATACGGATATTAAGGAGATGCTAATGATGATAGTAAATGCATTGATTACTGAATATAATCCATTTCATAACGGACATATTTACCATATTAAAGAATCAAAAAAATTAACGAATCCTGATGTGACAATTGCTATAATGAGCGGCCAATTTACACAGCGTGGTGAGATTGCGATTGCCGATAAGTTCACGCGTGCAGCTGAGGTAATTAAACATGTCGACCTTGTCGTTGAGCTGCCGCTCTACTATTCCATAAGCTATGCTGATGATTTTGGTCGTGGTGCGGTTAAGATTGCTGACATGATTGGAGCAACCCATATCGTCTTTGGCAGCGAATCCGGTGACATCGAACAGCTTAAAAGTGTTCAACATGCACTTCAGTCAGACGCGACTGAAACAAATATTGCACGCTTGATAAAAGAAGGATTGAACTACCCGCGAGCTGTTAGCCGGGCGCTTGGTGATGATGTATTATCTTCAAACAATATTCTTGGACTATCGTATATGAAAGCAATACAATCAATTGCGCCCGACATCACGCCACTTACTATTACCCGCCGTGGTAATGCTTATAACGATCAAACATTGAGTGAACATCAATTCTCAAGTGCAACAAGTATCCGACAGTCGATTCTTAATAATGATGCCGATAAAGTGCGTCAATTCATGCCAGAATCTTTACTTAAGAACATCACCCTTCCTGTTGATAACAATCATCTGTTTAAGATATTAAAATCCATTATCTTAACGCACACACCAGATACACTGCGAACGATCTATACGATGGATGAAGGTCTTGAACACAGATTAATCGCTAATATTAGAATAGCAAAATCATATGAGGCATATTTACAAACCGTTAAGACGAAGCGCTATACACGCACACGTCTCAATCGTCTCATGCTCTATGTTTTATTTAATATCACACGTGAAAAATTCCAAGCGTATACTATGCCAGATGCTGTGCGTGTGCTCGCTATGAATTATACTGGCCAAAACTATCTTGCTAAAATCAAGTCTGATGTCAATATCGTGACGAACGTGAATCATAAAAACAGCCATAAGTTTCATAATGAAATTATGGCAACTGATATTTATAATACTGTTTCAGGTCAAACCAAGCATGATTTCAACACGCCAGTTATTCTTCAAAATTAAACTTTTTAGCAAGTGCAGTTTCAACAACTGGTGGTACAACATCTTCAACCTTACCACCATACTTTGCAACCTCTTTTACAATAGACGATGAAATAAACGAATAGTTATTGTTCGTCATCATATAAATCGTTTCAATGGAACTATCTAATTTACGGTTCATTGATGTCAGCTGCATCTCATACTCGAAGTCACTGACAGCGCGCAGTCCACGTATGATTGCGCGTGCATTCACTGTATGACAAAAATCAATCAATAATCCGTCAAAGCTCACGACTTCTATATTCTCTAAATTTTTTGTCGTTGCCCGAATTAACTCCAAGCGCTCATCGATATCAAATAAGCCTTGTTTTGATGAGTTTCTTAATACTGAAATATATAACTTATCGAACACTTTACTAGAACGTTCAATAATATCTAAATGTCCATATGTAATCGGATCAAAGCTACCCGGTACAACTGCAACTCTCTGCATATTAATCACCCATCCTTAAAAAATTCACCCTGACTAACCCGTAGGTTACATCTTTAAAGCTTACAAGCGGGCCTATGTCATATACTTCGTCTTTATGAGACTCAATGACGATAATGCCTTCAGGATTTAAAATATTATACATTATGATATCTTTAACTACTTGTTTGACCAACCCTTTCTTATAAGGTGGATCTACAAATATGTAATCAAAGGTTTTGTTGCGTTTTTCTAAAGCTTTAAGCGCGCGTTTGTAATCATTTCTAAAAATTTCTATTTCTTCTTCAATTGGCTCTGTGTTTTTATAAATTAATTTCACAGCATCCTGTGCACCATCTATAAACACAGCTGTATTACACCCGCGCGATATTGCCTCTATTCCAAGCGCCCCACTGCCAGCAAACAAATCTAATACAGACCCGTCTACAGACCCTAGAATATTAAATATGTTCTCGCGAACTTTATCGGTTGTAGGTCTGGTATCATTTGATTTTAAAGTTGCAATTTTCTGGGATTTATATTTGCCACTAATCACTCGCATCTTAATCACTTCTTCGTTAAGTTTTGTTACAATTAGTACTTAGGAGATGATACACATGCAAAAATATATAGAGCTTGGTACCGGTTATGCTGAGATTTTTGAGTTAGAACAGCTAATACACTATAATAAACCGCGCATTGATAAAGCAATCATGCTTACACATGGTGAAGACCAAGCGACGTTCTTACTTATAATGAATCCGGTAAAAGATCACTTTCAAGCAATTTATACAATATTTAAAGGCGTTCCAGTTGCAGTCTCAGGATCACAAAAAAAATATGAGCTCATTAAACAATGGTTGGAAAGTGCCGATATACAGCTTGTAGAAATTGATACTAAAAATCCAGATGAATTTTATGAGAAAGAACAGTACTATCAATATGTCACTGGTATTTTAAGACTAAACTATCTTTTACCTGACATGAGGTAACTAGATGACGCGATAATCCTTCGCCTCATAATCCTCTTTACTGTAAGTACGCGCAATATTCGGGTACTCACTTGTTAGGACTTTCGTTACATATTTTAGTTGATTCAGCTGTTTCACTGTATGGTCTATATCTTCTTCGTTAATATACACGAGTAAATAACGTAGATTTTTATTGATGTAAATAATGTGACCATAGCGTTTTAACTGTCGTATAAACTTATTATGTTTATAATAGATATAAATACCGATTCGTTTTTGAATCATGTCAATCACCTATCGTTTTATTATTAACTATATGATAACACTTAAACTGAGAATTGAACATTTATTAAAGGAGATACACACATGAAATCATTGAGAAACTTCATTATATTTCTCGCATCAATTTATGCATCTGTCTACATTATTACCAGGTGGACAACCAAGCAAATGATTCAACCAATTAAACCTTATTTCAAACGGCCTGGCCCATATATATTCGCCCATCGTGGTGGCGCAGGCATTGCACCTGAACATACGCATGCTGCATTTAAGAAAGCACAAGCACATGGTGTTGACGGTTTTGAAATTGATGTAAGACTGACAAAAGATGAACAGATTGTCGTCATGCATGATTTATTTATTGATCGCACATCAAATGGTGCTGGTAAAGTCAGCGACTTTACACTTGATGAATTACGTAAATTTGACTTTGGTTATCATTTTCAAGATGCCACAGATGAGTATCCATTCCGAGGATCTTCTGATGTGGGGATTGTGACATTAAAAGAATTAATAGAACAATACCCGGATATGTTAATCAATATTGACTTAAAAGATGAACCCGATACACTTGCTGGTATATTGATTCCTAAAATTTTAAAAGTCTTAATTGACGAGACAAATAGTCACGCACGTGTTCTAGTCACGAGCTTCCATGACGTACAAATCGAGCGCTTTAGATTATATGGTGGTCAATCTGTTGCAACTGGAGCCGGCATAGAAGAGGTTAAACGAGGCTACTACTTACATCTAAGTGGTTTTGGACATATGTATCAACCTCGAACTGATACATTCCAAATACCGGCTAATTATGGCCTCTTAAGCTTAGACAATGCTTCATTCATTCAATACTTACGCCGATTAAATATCGTTCCTGGTTATTGGACAATTAACAGACTTGATGAGATTGAATCATTAATCCATAAAGGTGCACATACAATCGTTACTGATTTCCCTGAATACACCGAACATATTAAGAAAGCATTGAAATAAAAAAACTGTTCGCCTGAGATATTACTTAGGCGAACAGTTTATTTTAATTTTGATATTATGCTGAGCAACCACAGCTTCCACCTGCTGCACAA
>JBGYPO010000042.1:0-30782 GCA_041838435.1 Aliicoccus sp.
CACTTCACGCTTGATAATCATTGCCTGAATACTTTGTGCGCGTAACCCGGCGTTTTTCAGAAATGCTTTCGTATCTGTAATCAATGGACTGCCGTCATTATATTTACGCACCGTTCCGTGGTAATTAAAACGCTGGCGTCTGATATGGTCTTCTTTAATAATGTTCCCAACGACCATGTCGAGTGACGTATCTTCGAGTAAGGCATTCAACAACTCTGCATAACCGTCACCAGTCGCTTCGTTATCAGGATCTAAAAACGTCACATACGGGCTTGTCGCAACTTTCATACCTTCGTTACGCGGTCTTGACGCACTGCCTGAACCTTCTGGAAATTCCAGATAGACGATATCCGGAAAGCGTCTGCGAATTCTTGAGATAATTTTTAACGTTTCCTCATCCGTGCTGCCGTCATTCACAAAAATTATTTCCATATCATTGAATATCGATGAACGCATCAAGCTGCGCATACACTTATCTTCTAAGTAGCGTCCGTTGTTATGAATCGGCACGATAACAGATAGTTTTTTCTCGGCGTGCGTGCGCACGACTTCACTTGTCACAACTTCTGTCATTGGTATCGCATAACCCGTTTTCTTATCCTCTGTTTCATCAAACGTACGCGCATCAAACATCGTTAAATACTTAGATTTAAATGCATCACAATAATTATGTGTATTCTCTTCCTGCTTCGTGATAAAGTCCACGTCCGTATACACAAATCCTGAGACGAGGTCGTTTAAGTGATACTCCTCATACGTTAAATTATCTGTAAAATACGTAATAAAATCATACGCATTCAAATCAATTTCTGAGAACGCTTCTTCAGTCACCACGTCTTTACCCGTATACATCTGACGTTCAAAGTTCGCGTGTCCATCTGCGCTGTCACTCTCAAGCACTACGAGCACGCGCTTTTTACCCGGTTCGTTAACAAGTCCAAAGTTTTCTGCAATCTGGCTTATCCGGTGGAAGCCTGTGTGGTTCAACATCACTTGATGTATACCTTTTGCGCGTAGTTCTTCAGTTTCTCGTTCTGTATGATAATTAAATATATTCTCGACATCTTTTTTATCGTTCACAATAAAGATATTTGGAAATTTATTATTTACGCCAACGCTGTAGTTCGACAGAATCAAGTTCCCAATCGCCTGCAGTTCATAAATACGATTCGCAAACATCGTCTCTGAATACTTCACTGAGTTCACGTTAATCGCCCAGCGATATAATCTGTGGATATTCATCAAATCATGGTGCTCAACCGGATATGTTAAATTGCTGATATATTTACTTGGAAACTGATAGCGCGTGCGCTGCAAGTTTAAGTTTCTATCTATAATTGTAAGCTCGGCATCGGTATTCATCACACCTTCGAATATGCGTTCCGAGTCTTTGTTACGGACCGGATATTTTTCTGTCCAGCTGCCTGCAAAGATGACGTGGTTCTCATGTTCGTCATTCGCAGCATGCGCCCTTGAGCCGACTGGATTGTGATAGAGTGGGTTCACACCGAACTCCATCACAAACACGTTATCATGACCACAGTATTCTTCATACAATGGCACCATCTCAGTTGCCGACGTATAGACCGCATCACACACCACTGCAATTTCTTTAAATAAGTGGTAGTTCACAGGATCCTCTTTCGAATAAAACGCGATTGGTATACCGAGATATTTCGCCTCTTCTATTAGTGAGAATAAACGCTCACGCATCTCGCTGCGCGGCGACGCGACACCTGACCAGCTGCCGTCCAAACCCTTCCATGTTGTTGCTATGATGATAAAGTCCAGGTTCTCATCGAGCGCGCCCTGTTCCGCTGAGATATAGTGAAATGTCGCTGCATCTTTATATGAATGATATAAAAATTCATCGCACACGATACCAATGTTAAACGGCAATTTCTCAAAATATCGAGAACCGTTACTGACGGGTAACTCTGAAATATCTTTTGCAATCTCGTCATAAAACTCAACTTTTCCTTCTTCTTCAAAACGCTCATAGTATTGAGAAACCTGGTTATAGACTTTCTCCTGGCTAATATGTTCCAGTGCTTGAAAATAGTTGTTTTTGAGTAATTTTAAATAGAGATTTAAACGTTTTTCTACTGGGAGGTCTTCGATGACAAGTTGTTCCTTTTCCGATTTTTCATTTTCTTTTTCATCGAAATAATCAGTCATTTTTTCTGCGCCCCCTTAATAATTCCCATACTTTAACTTGAATGCGACCGAGCTTTGATTGTTTTAAGTTGTTATAACTTTTCTCTATTCTGTGCAGTCGCTCAACTTGTTGTTCATATGATTGTAATTGACGCTCATAGTCCAATTGCGCTTTTAACAGGTTCTCAATGATGGGCTTCGTCTTGTTGCGTTCTGTTTTTAACACTTCTTTAACAATAGCATCAATACTCGTGTCATCTGACACAACAGACGGTACAAAAAGGTCGGTAGCGGACAACCTCAACCAATACTGTAATCGCCCGCGCTGCACCTTTAACAGGTCTAATGTTGGGAAGATGAGCTTTGTTAAAAATTCATTGTCATTTGACCATTTATCGACCTCAATGATAAAGTTCGAATCTTTATATAACTTAACATCCTTCGCAATTAAAAGCGGCTGCTCCAGCTGCATGCTTCTGTGTAAGTCGCCCGGATAAACAAAGCCCTTTAATTTACCTTTTGTAAATAGCAGCTCTAATTTTTCATCACCATCATACACATAGCCTTTTGACGTGAGCAGTTTATCTTTGAAAGCAAGATGCAGGTCATTGTGGAGCCCCATCTTACTATTAAATTTCGGTGTAGAGAAACGCTCAGGGTTAATTTTGACAGACTCTAAGCGCTTCGGATGCACATAATATGAATGCTCGAGTCGCGTCCAGCCCATGATTCTACTTTGATACTGAATCAAGCCATAATAATCCGACTCATGCACACGAATACCAAGCACCGTTGCGAGCTGATGATTGAGGTTGCTAAGTGTGCGTTCAGATTCATCCATATTAAATTCATCATATATTTTTTGAGTAATATCTTCGTTTAATACAATTTGAAATAGTTGTGGAAAGTCTAGGTGTTGTGTCAGTTTTTCAATTAGATTATTCGACATAAAATCATCCTTATTTGTAATCTACAAGTCGGTCTTTGAAGCGATAATAAATTTGTGTGCCAATAAATATTAGAAGTAGCGTGAGTGCCCAGAAATATATATGATCACTCATAGATCCGTAGAGCGGTGCCTCTTCATACACCAGCGCGTAGCGATAATTCATAATTAAGTATGCAAACGGATTCAATGATGATAGTGTTTGTAAAATTTGATTCGCTTCACTTAAAGACCAGAATATTGGTGTTAAGAAGAAAAACATTCGGATGACATTTTGTAACACGTTTTTCATATCACGAACGATGATTATCATCGACGACATGATAAGTGCAATCCCCATGACAAGTGCATACGTTGCGAGCAGTATATATATAATTGCAAAGTAGTGCAGCGGATTTGAATATCCACCGATACTTGCAATCACAATGAGTATACCCGTCGTGATTAAAAAGCTAAACAAACTGTTCACAAAAGAAATAGTCAATAATGTGCTCGCCGGAAACTTCATCTTTGTCACAAGGTCTATCTGTGATTGTATTGAACCAGACATACTGTTAATCGCTGACGAGATAAAGAGCCACGGGAAAATCCCACTTATTAAATAAATGAGAAATGGTAAATCATCGACGTCAGAGCGTGGCCCTCTTAGTCCCAGACCAAAGACTACATAGTAAATGAGCACTTGTAAGGCTGGTTGCAAAATATCCCAAAACACACCTAGATAATGATTTGCATATTTACTTTTTGTTCTATAGATTGCCAGTTTCCAAATCAACCGGCGATGCATCCACTGTTCTTCTAAAATATGCAAAATTTTGTTCATCATGTTCTCCTTAAGTGCTTGATACAATTGAGTGCTATTCCTGTCTGATAAAAATCCTGCCTGCATGTTTCCACGATTCTTTATCGAATGATTTCATATAATCTATCGTAATTTTCACTGGCGTGGCGTCAAGCGTAATCGATGCGCCCTCATTTAAATCAAGTACATCGTAGCGTTCATATAAACGCTCACCCTTCAGTGTCACAAATACGAGTCCACGTCCGCTTGCTTTAGAATAGTGGCTCGAGACCGTCACTGTACGAGCATCTGAGTCAGTATTATATAAGATAACTTCGTAATGTTCTAATGATGATATGCGCCTTGGATTCGGATAAAATTGCACGTGCCCGTCATCCTGTTCCATATACATATCCGTTTTATACCCAGCCTTTATATCGCCGACCAACACGAACTGCTCTTCGCGCGATAGAGACTCTTTCCATAATGTATCAAGTTTATTCACACCAAAGTAATTTAAGACACCCCAGTACCCTTCAATAATTCGCTTATGGAGGTTATGTTTACGCATATCATCTAAATCAATCGACGTAAAAATATCTATCATTTTGCGCGCATTCAAGAAGATAAACTCCTCTGTTTCCGGATCTGTCTCAGAAGTCATCACACTATGCCAGTTGCCAAGTCTCGATTCTAAATGGAACAACTCAAAATAGTGCCGGCCTTGTGTAATGCCGTCTGTCACTAAGTTACGTGTAAAATATTTATCTGTTTCTTCATCAATATCATAGTATAATTTAAAATCTTTTTGAAAATGACCAACGACCTTTTTATAGTCTTTTATACTTTCATCGATTCTATCAAGGTTACCCGAAAAATCTGCTTTTCCAACACCAAATATTGTCGATTTAATGTGCAGTGCTTTGTAATAACCTTTGTCACGATAGTACTGCGCGAGTCGATGACTGTGCTTGGAATTTAATATTTCTTTAAAGTAATCAATATCCTCAGGTTCATGCCGCCCAAGATCAGCCATTGTATGATGCCAACCAAGATTTTTCGTCATAGTATTTACAACTTCCCGGTCTATTTTATAAATGGTCTTTGCCATTCTATTTCTCAATACTTTATTCGGGGTCATATATGTCAAAAATTCTATGCGGTCTTTTAAGTCCCGCACGAGTGATGCTGACACACGTGAATCCACACCTGCTGTCAGCGTTAAGAACATATCACCATCAAACATTTTGAGCCAGCGAAACATTTCATCGAGATAAGGCGTCATGTTGTTAAACGCTTCTTCAACACTGACTTTTACCTGATTGACTCTCGGGAAAATTCGTTCAAAAACAAACGTATTCATGTTTAATTTCAAACTCGGATTATACTTCCATATTTCTTCATAGCGCGTGAAATCTAAATCATTTGTTTTTTCAAGCGGACGCCGGGTTAATCTAAAACCGTTATCTGAGCATATTTCTGCCAGTAACATATCATGACTTGCCACCGTACGAGATTCGGCGTGATAGTTCATCGGCAATAAGTTTGACGCATCGCTGTATACGTCAACACTATCACCTGAACATTTAATTATTATGAAACGACCATTAATATATTCTAAGTCCGCTTCAAAATCTTCAGAGCCTAGCAAGTCTTCCATAATATCATGTGGTGACTTCTGCCCATCTCTAATATCGAGTACGTAACCAATTACAACGATACTTCTTTCTGCATCACCAATCGACATCACTGAAACAGACGCTGAATAAACGAGTCTAAACGTTCGGATATCAAGTGACTGATAGTCACTTAAATTGCGCATGTTAAATTCAGCAGGCAACAACATATAGCTATGAATAAATGGTTGGCTATGATATTTCATATGGCTGTCTCCTAATCGTTCGCAATTACAAATCCGCGTGTCATAAATGTATCGGCCTCAAGGTCTTTTATCTTGGCAAATGATTTAACAATCGTTTTTCTATACTTACGTTTAATACGCTTTTCGAAAATATTAAAGTCAGATTCTTCGTTTAGACCAACAATCAATACCGCTGTCGTATCGTCCACTTTACGAATATACCCGTAAATATTCAGCTTCACAGCAGCAAGTCTCACACGCTCCATGTAAGATGCTGTAATCGTCGTTGCTTTTAACTCATACACATCGACTGCCGTATTCTCGTGAACCGGCTGCGCCACAGTAATGTCGTCAACGATCGATGACTTCAGCGCGCGGTCTATGTCATTGATATCAAAATAGAAATTGTGTTTTGGCACGCCTTTAGTCTCTGGAAAATAGAAATCTATGTTTGCAGCGGCTAAGTTAACTGGTTCTCCTTGTCCCGGATACATATGAAACGGCATCTCTGCAGTTGCGTTAATCTCAAGCACCACACACTTTGTCGGGTCATTTGGGTCCACAATGACGTCAACACCGCCCTGCGCCATACCGTCGATTGATTTCAGTGCTTTAACAGCCATCGCTTTGACCTCATCTGTAATCAAGTGTGTTTCATCAATTCCTTCGCCCCCTGCAGAGAGATTCGTTAAGTTTTTGATAAACACCTGCGTGCCTTCAGGCAGCACACTCTCTTCAGTTAAGTTTAATTCTTTTAACTTCCGCTTCATCTCAAAGTCACGTTTAATCAATTTATTCTTTAAGTATGGGTTTTGCAGACGAATCTTATTCTTCTTATCAATCAGCTGTGAAATCGTTGATACACCATCACCCGTCACATTTGCCGGTGTGCGGTGCGTGGCACTGAGCATCGTGTCGCCAATTGTATGCATGCGGTATTCTTTACCTTCCATATGCTTCTCAACCAACACGCGCTTATATAACACTTTTTCGTGGTAGTGATCGATAATTTCACCGACCTCTTCTAAACTCATTATATTTGTAAATACCGCCTGACCCATCGTCCCCTCAGTCGGCTTAATCACTACTGGGAATCCAATTTTTTCAGCATATGCCATAATGTCTTCACGGTCGTTCACGTGAAACGCTTCACTCTGAGCTACGCTCACGTCCGCTGCTTTAAATTTTTCGATGGTTTTATTTTTGTCGTGACAAATATTAAACATGGACTCGGTCACTTTATCGCCTCGGGAACGGTAAAAGAAGTGTGTCTTCTCACCATCGCTGAGCGAGAATATAAGCTTTCGCAGTGATATTTTACTTTTATGTGTCACAATTTTAGGTACATTTGATGCTTCTTTATAGTATTTCAAAGTTAATCCACGACGGTAGCCTTCCATCGCGATCAAGAGCGCATCGAGCTCAAAACCTGACACGGAGTCGAGTAAACGCTGTGGATAATTTGGAATTGGTTCTGTACTCATTCAATCACCCTTCTCATTATGCTTCTATATCGTGTTTAAAAGAAACGTTCCACAAGTGCTTCCAACAGCTTCGGCATCGTTTCAAATGCACTCTTTTTGTTTAATCTCTCAGTATATTTGTGCGGGTCCTTACCATATGGACCAATGTTGATAAAAGGCGTGTCAAGCGCCTTCATGTCATCAAACGGTATGTGATACGTTGTGCCATACACAGGTGTATTATTTATATAGTCTTTAAATGTCTCAGCGCTGTCCTGATACGATACATAACTTAAGTCAGAGATACCGTTAAAATAGTGCATGACTTTAACATCGGGTATATATTTTTGTGTTAATACGATTAACTCTTGTACAAGTTCGTCTTCTGTATTGTTCACCGGTGGATAGTAGGGCGGTGCAAACAAGGTGACGACAGCCGGCGATAATTCTTTCATGCGATACATTAAGCGTTCTACGATTTCAAACGACTGTTGTCGCAGGTCTTTATCGGAATCTGTGACATCTCGAATAATTTTTTCAACAGCAGATTGACCTAATTTTTCATGTGCTTTTTCAACGAGTGTCTCGTAAGTAAATGTCTCAATTGAAAATGTGGGTGTCACATTATTGTTCATGCAAGCATGTTCGTAGTGCCTCGTCATGTCCGCCACTGCGTTCTCTACCACCTGATTGAAGACTTGAAACACTTCGTTTGCTGACTTTTTCATTGTGAATACATTATATATTGAACCGACACGATGTGTCACTTGTGTGCTGTATTCAGTTTTTAAATCATCAGACCTTAATGTAATTGGTAACGGTGTAAACGTATCATATGCCTGGTCTGAAAAGAGTGTTTGATATTCCATATGACGGTTTAAAGTACTTGCCATGAATAGCGCGTTGATACCTTTTAACGGCTCTCCGACATGCGTTTCCGCACCATATGACAAGGCTGCCGGCATAATTTTTCCAATCGAACCTGTGTATATATAATAATTGGGATCGTTCGGTTGCTGCATGAAGCTCGGCTCGCTATTTAAAATCAGACCATAGGTAAGATTGTGTGTATCTCTCTGTTCATTTAATACTGTCGTTGCATGACGCATGCCTTTAGAATCCACTTCTTCATCCGGTACTGTCAGCAAGAGAATATTACACGGTAAATTGTGCGCTGAAACATATTCAATCAAACGAATATGTAAGGCCAAACCCATTTTCATATCCATTATCCCGCGGCCAAACAAATAGTTGCCTGACGCGATATCATCAGCGACATCTTGTGGCCAATCATCGGTGTTAGAATATGTTTTTGTAAGCGCGTCTACGTCGAACGCGAGTGGTTCATAATCACCAAAATCATTTGTGTGAACCGTATCAAAATGCGACATCACTACAATTGTTTTAGCGTTTGGGGCTTTTGAATCATAAAGGGCAGTCAGTGCATTGAGGTCATTTCCTGCATCATGCAGCTGGATATGTTCTGGATTTTTCGAAAAATAATCAATGTTCGAGAGTAATGTTTTTATGTAATAAGGGAAATCAATCTCACCCTGCGTACCACTTCTGGAATCAAGGGATACGATATATTTTATCAGTGCTTCAAGTGCATCTGGCGTTTGATACTTCATTTTCAGCCTCCAACGTTTATAATAAAAACAAAGCAACTATTATTATAATTCATTTACGGGGTGAACACATGAAAGTCACGTATGAAGATATATTGAATGCACGCGAAAGAATAGAAGACACAGTATACAAAACACCGATTGTCAGGCTCCCTGCACTTGAGGCGCAGCTTGGATGCAAAGTGTACGCGAAACTTGAAAATATGCAACTGACACATTCGTTTAAAATCCGTGGTGCACTGAATGCGATAAGAAGCTTATCTGATGATGCGCTCGCGCGCGGTATCATCGCAGGCTCATCTGGAAATCATGGCCAGGCTGTGAGTTATCTCGCGGGCAAGCTCGGTATACCGTGCGTAATTGTCGTACCGGATACCGCTGCACCGTTTAAAGTCGAGAAGATTAGAAATAATGGTGCACGTTTGGAGTTTTGTCCAACAGAAGAGCGCCACGCAGTTACTGACGCAATTGCCGCGCGAGAAGGGTTAACTGTTATTTCTTCAGCAGATCACGAACATATTATCGCTGGGCAGGGGACAATTGGGCTTGAGTTAAATGAAAGTGCGATTGATTTCACGAAAATCATTGTGCCGACAAGCGGAGGCGGACTCCTTGGTGGAATTTCATTAGCTGTGAAAGAGGGCGGCGGGAATGCGCAGGTGATTGGTGTAGAATCCACCCAAATTCCGAGATTCTCAACGAGTCTGGAAGCAGGCGAGATTACGATTGTGCCACAACAACCAACTATTGCAGATGCACTCGTATTAAACAGACCAGGCTTCATCACATTTGATGTGGTTAGGGCATATGCAGATGGTGTCGTCACTGTTGAAGAAGACACAATTATAAAAGCGAGAAAATTACTCTTAGATGAGTGTAAGATTCTCGCCGAATTATCTTCTTCTATTGGGCTTGCTGCTGCACTAGACGGTAAAATTTCTTTAACTGATAAAGATTCCGTCTGCTTTGTGATTTCCGGTGGTAATACATCACTTGACATGCTTGATTAATTAGTGCGTTTGACCGTAAGGCTGTTTAACGTCATCCGTGTGTTCGGTGATTACTTGTATTGAGGCTTTGAGTGCCGTGATGAGTTCTTCAACGGATAGAGAAGGATACTTATTGTCTGCCACTTGATCGTGCACGAATGGAACGTGAATGAACCCGAACTTTATGTTCGGGTACTTTTTATCGTGTACGTACCCGAGACCATACAGCACATGATTACACACAAATGTACCCGCACTGTTCGACACCTCAGCCGGCACGTCAAATGCTTTCATTGCGTCGACCATGCGTTTGACTGGTAAGTTCGTGAAATAAGCATTCGCTCCGTCACTATGTATCGCTTCATCGATTGGTTGATTGCCGAGATTGTCCGGGATGCTTGCGTCATCTAAATTGATGCCGACACGCTCAGGCGTTACTGCACGACGGCCACCCGCCTGGCCAACTGCGAGTATGACATCGTAATGCGTTTGTTCTAATTGCGCTTCGATGGTGTCCATTGCCTTGCCGAAAGCCGTTGGTATTTCTAAGACATCAATTGTTGCACCGTTGATTTCTTGGGGTAAGCTGTTGACCGCCATCCATGAGGGATTTATTGCCTGCCCGCCGAATGGTTCGAATCCAGTTACTAAAATTCTCATTGTGATTCACCCTTTGAATTGTGTTGTTGTCTTATTTTAGCATTTTGAGTGGGATAGCGGGCGGTGAGTTTGCCTGTGAGAACCGTCGTTGACACGCTGGAGGCTTGAGCAGCTCAACGAGAACTGTCGTTGACACGCTAGAGGGTTGAGCTGCTCAACGAAATCCGTCGTTGACACAATAGGGGGTCGAGCAGCTCAACGAAAGCCGTCGTTGACACGCTAGGGGGTCGAGCAGCTCAACGAGAACTGTCGTTGACACAATAGGGACTCGAGTGGCTCAACGAGAACTGTCGTTGACACAATAGGGACTCGAGTGGCTCAACGAGAACCGTCCACCCAGTCTATCCACCAAAAAAGGACCCCTCAGGGTCCTTTCAACACTAATTATTTCCTATCTTTATCTTTGAACACATTATCTATCGCTTCGTTTGCTTTTCTGCTTACGTCATCGACAAATTCTTTTGCCTTACCTGCGCGTTTGTCACGTTTACCTTCTTCTTCAACCTGCTTGTCTCCAGTCGCGTTACCAGCTGTCTCTTTAAGGTTACCTTTGAATTGATCGAGTTTACCGTCTTTTTCATTCATAGTCTTTCACCTCTAATTAAGTTTTGTCCTATATAAATACCCGTTTCAAAACTTTTCGAAACTTTCACGAAAAATCCAGATTACAATAAACCTTTTCTATAAGTCTTGTAACGCTTCTTACTCGCAGTAAAGTTTGCGACTGCACTCAACAACAAGACTACATTCGCTATAGTGACAACGACGTAAAATACAGTATCATTTGTATCCGCATTTGCAATTATTGCGATATATGTCCATACCCCTACGAGCGGAATAATCCAGTCATGGTATGCAATTGAGAACAGCGCAACCAGAATTGCAAGTCCACCAAGCACTATCATCACTACAACCGGCTCATCAAATGGCTGTGAGTACGACACGCCAATTTTTTCTAACCAGGTGAATATATTTACGACCGTTGCTAAAGTTACCCAACCGAGATACAGGGATAGCGGCAGGCGGTCCAGCCAATGGTATTCACCTTTATTAACCTGGCGGTACATCATATAAATCGTTACCCATAACGCAATAATGACGACATTTGATGCCAAAATCCATTCTTGTGTAAAGACAATAATCCATATGCTGTTCAGCACAAAGTTCATGACAGGCAGCCATTGCAGACTGAGATGAATCATATTCCGTGCATTTTTGATAAAGAACATGCGTATAATCCATGCGAATAGTGAAATATAAATAAGTCCCCAAATTGAAAACGCATAACCCGCAGGTTGAATCAATGTGTCGTTATTGTCCGCAACATTTCCAACATTATCACCAACTAAATAATTTACACCGATCATAATGATAAAAAATACTAAGTAATAGATTGGCATCCGCTTTAACTTCGTCATATAATCATCCTTTGTCTGTCGTTGCTCACTTCACTACACCGATAGCTATGAAATATAATAAGTATCCTACAATCCACACGATACTCCAGACAATTATCTTCACTTTTACAGACAGACCCTTAAATACATAATGACTGAGTACATAAGCAAGGCCTGAGAATAAAATAAATCGGCTGAGTCGCGCTGGAATTGTAATAAGTAAGAATAACAAAAGGCTCGTGTAGTTCGGCGCGATTAAAGCAAACAGCTTGTAAGGCACACCAAACAATGGTCCAGTTATTAAACCCATCCATAAATTACTGCGTAATGTTGCATGCACATGTTCTATCATCTCAAGATTAATAAATCGTGATCTGAAGACAATCCCTGATATTTCATTATCGTAAAGAGGAAGTGTATACATAAATGTACCACCAAACATGGCGCCTAAAACACATATGAGACAAGCAACAAGAACTTTTCGAAATGACCGCGTTAAGACAGCATATAATGTCAGCAACACATCTGGAATAATAAAGAACAGCGTCGCTTCAGAAAATCCCCAAACAAAGATTGCAATAAATATCATGTTGAATCACTACCATTCCTTAAAATGACCTTCTTCTTGTAATTCATCCATGCGTGCATTTAATGTATCCATAAATTCACGCTTATTCTCTTTAAATTTAAAGGCGTCACCAATAAAAATATCGACGATAATCGGTACAAAGAAAAACGATCCTTTCGGTAATGCCTTTCCTAATCCGTGCAAAAACACAGGAATAACCGGTACATCGGGTCTCTCACGCAACAAATAATAGACACCGCTTTTATAACGGCTTAGCCGCTCTGGTTCACCACGTGATCCTTCAGGAAAGACAATGATAATGCCATCATCGTCAAGCGCTTCTATCATTGGCTCAAACATCCCACGAATGTCACGTGTCATCTTGCGTTCGATGGGGATGATATTCATCACACGGGTTGAGAACCATGCGAGGAACTTATTTTTAAAGAAGTAATCAGCCGCTGCAACGGGTCGCACTTTATCAAAAGCGTCACCTTTAAACAAGGTCATCAACACGAGCGTATCAAGATGACTGTTGTGGTTGGCGACAATTACGACAGGTCCAGCTTGAGGCAGTCTGTCATAATGCCGCGTGTTCAAACCTAAAACAAGCATGACGAGCGGACGTACTATACTTGAGAACAAAAATTTACGCATATGTATCTCTCCAGTATGTTAAAAGTAAAAGAACCGCGTAAAGTGCAGGAATAACGGCGCCGTGTATGTCAATGAGTCTACACGGTCAAGTATACCCCCGTGTCCTGGGATAATAGATGATGTATCTTTGATTGCGAGATCTCGCTTTAAAGCTGATATATTCACATCCCCTATAAAGCCCATCAACGCGATATACAGACCTGAAACGATACTTGCAAGCAAGCTAAACGGTGTGAGCAGCGGTGCTAAAATGACAGCAAGTAACGTCGTTGTAACGAGACCGCCAATGAACCCTGCCCATGTTTTGTTCGGTGAGACCTTTGGTACAATTTTCTTTTTACCAAGTAATTTACCCCATAAAAACTGTGCGACGTCATTTACCTGTGTTAACACAACCAGGAATAACACAAGACCGGCGCCCACAATTGATGATTCTTTCCCTGGTAAGACGAGTAAGTAGGCTAAGTGCGATAGACCAAACACCATTAACATCATGCCCCACTGAACAGATGCAATGGATTGTAAAAAGTTTTTTGTATCCCCGACAAAGATAGCTTGAATCGGGATTAGTAAGAACATGTATACCGGAATAAATATAATAAACATGCCGTATTGTTCGAAATATATAAATAAAAATTGAATTGGAATTGCTAAATACGCCCATAACAATACCAGACGGTGAGCACGATTGAATGGAATAAGTGAGAAATATTCTTTTAATGCTAAGAAACATAACAGTGCTAAAAAGATGAGTGAGATAGTCGAGTGCACGACAATCGCAATCGTAAAGATTATAAACATGACCCACCAAGAACGGATACGCAAGTCCACTTCGTGTAAAGTATTATTTGGGTTACGCCGCTTCAAGACAGCAGTAATCAATGTAGAAGCGACCAGCACGACGACAATCCCTATAAATACATACAATAACTCATCTGATATCACACCGATGCTCATCGTCCTGCACCGCCTCGTTCCATACGGATGTATATGTTCAATCCAATAAGTGCAGATGCAAGTAAGAATATAATCCATAGATAAGCATCAGGAGGTATACCAATAAGTATCAATATACTGAGTATAGACACCATCAGTGCGCGGTCACTCTTGCCCATCGGACCATCATAACGGCGTTCCCCTGTTACAGCTTCAGCAATCACACCCGTCATTTCACTGACAGCGGATAATACGACAAATATCAAAATCACCCATCCACCTGTTGGCATGATCAGTATCCAAGGCAGATAAAGTGCGGCATCGCTGATGACATCACCAATTTCATTTAAATACTTGCCACGCGTTGACATGAGGTTATAACGCTTAGCAAGCACACCATCAATCGCATTCAGCGCCATTCTGATAAAGAAAAATATTGGAATAAGCGCAAATATCCATTTTGAATCGTGATTAAATGCAAATAATAGACCGACCAGTATCGACGTTAAACACGTAAACACAGTGATTTGATTCGGTGTGATATTTCGTTCATGTAAAAGACGTACTATCGGCATCAACAGTTGTTGAAATTTAGGTTTTAATTCATAGATACTGACCATCGTGACACCTCATTAATTATAATTTTGCGGGTTTGTCGCCCAAATTTGACTTGATTTTATAAATGTTCTTCTATTTAACTTGAGCTGGCTCACAATGAACTCTGCTAAATCAACCGCATGCGACATTGTGTCTGGATCAAGCACTGTCTTACCCGCATTCCGCGACTCTTCCATACGCGCCCGAGAGTTTTCTGTCAGTATAGCAGAAGGTTCAATATGTGCAACACGAATATTATCCCGACGAATTTCCTGCATAATACCTTCTGTCAGTCCGATCAATCCAAACTTTGATGCAGAGTAAAGGCCAGAACCTTTTGTCGCGTTGATACCACTCATCGATGCGATATTAACAATATCTCCGGACTGTGCATCTTTCATATGCGGATAAACAGCCTTCATCATATTGAACGGACCAATCACATTTGTTTCCAACATATTTCTTAAATCTGTGTCGTCGCTCTCGTCGAAAAGTTGATACATAACGAGCCCTGCATTGTTAATTAAGATATCGATTTTTTCGTAAGCTTTAATTGTCTCAGCAACGGTGACGTCGAGCGCAGCTTTATCTTTCACATCAGCAACGCATGCTAAAACGCGTACACCAAATTCTGATTCAATTTCATCCTTTACTTGATGTAGTCTTTCTTCGTTACGACCAATAATTGTCAGATGCACACCCTCGCGTGCGAGTTCTGTCGCGACAGTTCTTCCGATTCCCGTCGATGCCCCCGTAACAATCGCTATTTTATCTTGCAATGACTCCATATAATCACTCCTAAATTTTATACAAAAAAAGCCAGAAACAGCCATTCGGTTTCTGGCCATGAGACATATTTAATTACATTCTACTGTGCCCAGCGATGTAGTTCACACTAGGGAAATTTCTAACAGTCAGTATGTATGGGCGTGAGTGATCTCTTAATACTTGGTACACAGGAAGCTGTAGAGACGCATCATGTGATTCTTTTGTTGTCCATGATTCATAAACAAATAAAGCATCATCACTCTTAGGGTCTACGCCGACGATATAAGCTTTACAATCATCTATATCATTCATTTCTTTTGCAACTTCAAGCAGGTGTTTTCTAATTATATGACCCTTGCCTTCGCGCGCAATGAGTCCACTGTAAACTGCATAGCCTTCCATTCGATACACCCTTTCCTCTTAATACTCATTATTATACCAAAAAAAAAGCCCAAAAGTTGAATAATTCTTCCAACCTCTGGACTATTATTCACTTAATATGAGTTTAGAATCGACCCTTATCATGATCGAAAGCATCTTCACGTGCATCATCAGCTCTCAGCGAGTCTCCTAAATCACTTGAGCGCTTTTCACGCTCCGCATCATCGTCATAATCTATATCTTCTGTACGTCTGACTTCTCTATCGACGTCCTGCTCATTTTTTAGTCGCTCTTTATCGTCGTCATAAGGCTCACGTGAAAGTTCTTCTACTCTCTCGTCTCTATTCGGAACGTTATCTTCAGAGCGTGTTTCATCCGCTGCGTGATTATCATCGAGTAACGGATCGTAATCATCGCCTCTTCTATCTACATCCGTGCCGCTTCTATCTGCGTTCACAGTGCGTCGTTCCACGCCATCAATCGCACCATTATTGTGCTCTCTGGCAACATCCTTGTTTTCTCTATCTCTTTCGCTGATTTGCTCATTATTTGCAGCCATTCGATTTTCTTCAAAGAGCGTATCATTATTAGAAAAGACATCTGTGTCATTCTTCTCTAGGTTATTATTATTTAATGAATTCATGCTGTCACTGTTGTTCATTGAATTCATGTTGCTCTCATTCATGTCATTGTTATCCTTACCATGGTCAAGCTCACTTGTTTGGTCATAAGCATTGTCCTTACCAAACGCAAAATTCTTATTGCGTTCGTTATCTGTATCCATACCTTCATTTTCACTTTCAGTGTCAAATTCTTCGTCATCTTTACGCTCTTGTAAATAGTCATCATTCATATCATGTGATTCATTGTCATTAAATGCATTTTCACGTGGTGCAGAGTTTTTCTCCGGACCCATAGGATCGAGCGAATCTGCGTCAGGCTGCGTATTATTGACTACATCATCACGCACCTCGTCTTCAACTCCGCGATCATTAAATCCTGTTTCACGTCCTGCATCATGTGCACCAAACTGCGCGCCAGCCATAGTTGCTTCAGTTTTTTGTGTGTTGTTTAATCCGTCCTGTCCGCTACCCTGACTCATGTCAAAACGCTCACCATCAAGTGCACCATCAAAATCATTGTATGCATTGAACACGATGAACTGCGCTTGATCAATCGCTTGACGACATTCTTCTTTTTCTTCGTGTGTTAACGCCATGCTGTTAAGCATTTTGTCTTCAGGCTCCTCATCAGAAAATAATGCTGCAATTTTATCCATGATGCCGCCCTCAGAGTCTTTAAAATCGACATCCGGGAAGCGTGCTGAAACTTCTTCTATACGGTATTTAGAGACTACTTTAACATCTTTTTCATTCACGCCTTGGCTTACCAAATTCTCTAGGTGGTTTAAAACGTCTTGTTCCGAATTTAATCGCTCAAACTTTTTCACTATAAAATACCTCCTAAGATTTTTACAATCATGTTGCCAATCTGTCCGTGATGTGCATGTGTATATAAATTACCCATATGATGTTTTTTCAAACAATAAAAACACACCAACTCATATAGATTGGTGTGTGAATTAAGCATATTTATGATCAAAAATTTTCTAATAATATCGCATGATTATCATTCATCTCATGCAGGGAATAGCGTAAAACATACTGACCCGCTTCATTTAAAGCATAGTTACTGTTATCCGCTTCAATATCATGATTATTGTGAATCCGCGTAGCAATACCGTCTACATCATGAGTATCCAGGTGTTCGATAATCACCGTCACAACATAGTTCGTCTCACCACTTATAATGCCCGTCACATATTGTGCATTGTCATTTTCAGCAAACAGCTGGAGCATTATATCTTCTTCATCACCTATAATTGAATCCTTTGAGTCCTGTGCCTGCCAAATTTCTATAATCGTTTGGTCGTTATGATTATGAATATATGTCAAAAATTCATGTATCTCACCCACTGATACATTGAGCGTAAACTGATTGCCTGTTGTATTTGAGATAAAAAGATTCAAGTCTCGGACGTCAGAAAATCCAATATGATGCAGCAACAGATAAAATGCATTCACATCATTATCAAGCGTACCCTCTACCAGCTCTTCTAATGTAAATGTACCACTTGTAAACGCGCTGTCATCTGACTCTGACATATTAATCGGATATGTCGTTTTTAACCCTTCAATCTCCTCAGTATATTGGAACTCCTGATCCCAGCTGAGTGCGCCGCGTTCTACTTTATTTAATGTATACGCGAGAATAACAACGCGGCCGAGCGGTGAGTTATCAAAATCCTTTTCTAAATTAATGCGTGCGTACTCACTGTCTTCTTGTAACATTTGTACTTCTGCGAGCATCGGAAAATCTGAAAATTGATTTAAAATATTTTGTAGATGTACATGTATTTCTGGTGGGTAGGTATTTGGAACAATTGTTGGAACGTACTGTGAATCTGTTGACTCTTCTACTTCTTCTGCCTCAGATTCAGCATCCTCGGCTGAGTCGTCTCTAGACGATTCACCATTTGGCGGACTGACGTATAACTCATCACCCGGGTGAATTACGCCACCCACAATACTATTCCATTCTTCTATCTCTTCTACCGTCACGTTGTAATCAACAGAAATACGATATAAACTCTCACCAGCTTCTACAACATGTACTGTGCGGTCTTGTGCATAAACGTAAGATGAAAGTGCGAGCATAAACAATAAACATGCAGTGCATAACTTAATAAGTTGTTTCATACGCATCCCCAATTCTTTAATGATTACTGGACTGCCTCTTGATTGATAGCATCATTGACATCACTTGCTATGTTACTAAGCGTTTCATCAGTTGCAAAGTTACTGAGTACAGTAATGACGTAAGGTTGTTTGCCCTCAACGATTGCCGAGGCATGGTTTACCTGGTTTGTGCCACCTATTTTTTGATATGTATTATCAGAAACGGCGTCGAGTTTCTCACCATCATAATCTGTAGATTTCATCATTTCTTTAACCGTTGTGTCTTCATGTTCATAAATATATCTCATGACCTGTGCCATCTGCTTTGCCGTCACACGTAAACTATACGACGTTGCATCATATACATCGCGCGTGAAGCGGTTAAATGCGGCTTCGTTTTCCCGGGCAACATAATAGAGCAACATGTTACTTGCCATATTATCAGAGTTCTTTAATGTCATTTCAGTTAATTCTCTCACCGTGTAATCCCTGTTTTGATAATCGTCATACTGCATGATGCCGCTGCCACCCCATGCATATACTTCAGTTCCATTATATATATCATCTGAATAGGCAAATGTATCATCCCAATCCAGTGTGCCGTTTGATACTTTATCGAGTACGAAAGCACTTAGGACAATCTTTGGCACCGAAGCACCATAGACATAAGATGTCCCATTCAGAGAAGCAATTTGAGATTCCTGATTAAGTGTTTCAACATAAATATAAACAGGATAATCTTCGTATTTGGAAAGCACTTCATCGAGCGTTGCGTTTGAGCGATCGTCACGACTATAATATCCAGGTTCTAAAATTTTAAGTGCCTGACCTTCTGTTAAAGCCTTCGAACTGAGGTCGTTCCAATCTAAAATTTGAGATGTTGAGACATCATAATTGGCTGCAATACCTTCCATTGTCTCGTTGTGCGCTGCAATATGTACGATAAATTCTTCATCGTCTTCGATGTTCTCAGCATAAATACTCTTAATGAAAATTAGTGATGATAACATAAATAAAATAAGGACAGAAGTGCATATATTCTTCATTCATTCTCACCTATGATAATGTTAGTACCTCTAGAGCATTTAATTAATGAATGCACCTGGTACAATTTACAAAAAGTATACCATATTATGAATTTGTTTTAGAATAGATGTGGTGATATATACGACTGACATCTTAGACACGTTGTAGCTGGAATGATATATTGAATGACATGAATAAAGGAAAAGGTGCAAATATGAAAGAAGAACATACACTTGAAGAGCTAAGAACACAACTTAATGCTGTGAACGATGAAATGCTGGATTTATTATTGAAGCGCGGCCGAATCGTCGAGGAGATAGGAAAGATAAAACAAAAAGCAGGACTCCCTCCATACGATCCTGAGCGTGAAGAGAAAATGCTCATGAATATTAAACAAAAAGACTCTGCACCGTATCAACCGACACATGTGCAGAGAATCTTTAAAACAATATTTGATGCATCAAAAGAAATTCAAGATATTAATCGTAAGAAAGTGTTACTCGTATCAAGACAAAACCAGTCAAATGACACACATGTTAAAGTGAATAGCACGGTCATTGGAAATGGCTCACGCATCATGATGTTTGGACCATGTGCCGTTGAATCTTATGAACAGATGGACAGCGTCGGTGCACTCCTGAGTAAAAAAGGCGAGACCTTTATCCGTGGTGGTGCATTTAAACCGAGAACTTCTCCTTATGACTTCCAAGGACTTGGGGAAGAAGGGCTTAAGATACTAAGAGAAGTGGGTAACAAATATAACTTAAACACTGTGAGTGAAATCGTCGATACACGCCATGTCGAGATGGCGCATGATTATTTAGATGTCTTTCAAGTCGGTGCACGTAATTCACAAAACTTTGAGTTGTTAAAAGAGATTGGTAAGACAAATAAGCCCGTATTATTTAAGCGTGGAATGAGCATGACCATTTCAGAGTACATCCATGCCGCTGAATATATTGCGGCAAATGGTAATAATAATATTATTTTATGTGAGCGCGGTATTAGAACATTTGAGAAAGAAACGCGAAATACGCTGGACATTTCAGCCGTTCCTATTTTGAAACAGCAAACACACCTACCTGTCATTGTTGATATTACACATTCGACAGGCCGCAAAGACATCATGGCACATATTGCCAAAGCTGCAATTGCAATCGATGTGGACGGACTCATGTGTGAGATCCATCCAACGCCAAGCGTGGCATTAAGCGATGCTTCGCAACAATTGGATTTTGATGAGTTTGAGGCGTTGTATAAGTTGATTAAGTAAATTAAAGAAGGCAGGCGCTCAGAGATAATCTGAGTGCGTGCCTTTTTTGTTTGTATATTTTATTCGCGCGACTATGAGCTACTCTCATGGTCGCGCGAAAGGCGAATCGGGACTCTGTGCAAACCACAAGGTCCTGAAAACGGTCGAATCGGGACTCTGTGCAAACCACAAGGTCCCGAAAACAATCGAATCGGGACTCTGTACAAACCACAAGGTCCTGAAAACGGTCGAATCGGGACTCTGTGCAAACCACAAGGTCCTGAAAACGGTCGAATCGGGACTCTGTACAAACCACAAGGTCCTGAAAACGGTCGAATCGGGACTCTGTACAAACCACAAGGTCCTGATCAGAGCTACATCGAGCCGACGACGATTCTCGTTGAGCCGCTCGGTCCTTTATCGTGTCAACGACGTTTCTCGTTGAGCCACTCGCGCCGTTATCGTGTCAACGACGTTTCTCGGTGAGCCGCTCGCGCCGTTATCATGTCAACGACGTTTCTCAGTGAGCCGCTCGCGCCGTTATCGTGTCAACGACGTTTCTCGGTGACACGATAAAGACTCAATCTTAACCCCATCACCTCGACTGCATTAAATCTAGAATTCCTATCGCACACACCGCTTCAATCACAGGAATCGCACGTGGAACTATAATAGGATCGTGCCTCCCGTGTACTTCCAGCGTAACGTTTTCGCCTGCTTCTATATCAATCGTGTCTTGTGTCTTCTTAATTGAAGAGGGGGCCTTCACTGCAACTCTAAACAGCATTGGCATGCCGTTAGTAATGCCGCCCGTTATACCGCCGTTATGATTGGTTTTCGTCTTAATTTTACCGTTTTCATCATAATAATATGCGTCATTCGCCTCTGAAGCGGGCATATTAGCAAATCCAAAGCCGCTTCCAAACTCGACGCCTTTAACAGCCGGCACCGCAAACAACAAATGAGACAGCACAGATTCTATTGAATCAAAAAATGGATTCCCAATGCCTGCAGGTAGTCCAAGTGCCATGCATTCGATTGTCCCTCCGACAGAATCTCCAGCGTCGCGTGCTTCTTCTATCACGGCCTTAATTGCGTTTTCTTTACTCGCATCAATCAGCGGTAAATGCTTATCGCCAAAAGTTCTCAATAATTCTGGACTCGCATTATCAATCGTCAGACCCGTATCTCTCACATCCATCACGGAATGAATATGTGCACCGATAACGACACCGGATTGCTCGAGCACTTGTTTCGCAATCGCACCTGCAAACACGAGTGGCGCGGTAATACGACCAGAAAACTTACCGCTTCCCCGGTAATCATTAAACCCATCGTAACGCATGCGCGCAGGATAGTCGGCTTGTCCCGGACGCATTTTTTTCTTCATTTCACTATAGTCTCTCGATTGTGTATTCGTATTATGTATGAGTGCAGAAAGTGGCGCACCTGTTGTCGCACCTTCAAACATCCCACTTAAAATTTCAGGGATATCATCTTCTTTTCTTGGTGTTGATAAAGAACTCTGTCCTGGTGCGCGTCGCTGCATTTCACGACTGACTTTATCCATGTCAATTTCGAGACCTGGTGGGATACCATCAATAATGACGCCGATTGCTTTACCGTGTGACTCTCCAAATATTGTTATCTTATATGATGTTCCGAACGTTGCGCTCATATATCTCTCTCCTAAATCACTCTTCTAGATAAACATGTATAACACTAATAATGCGACAATTCCGAAAATTAAACTGTAGATTAAAATCTTAACGCGTCTTTCTTTTTCTTTGTTAAAGCTCATACAGACACCTCATTCAATCGTTATGTATTTCTATTATGATAACAAAAAAAGGGCACTATGCCCTTTTTCTATTCATCGAGTAAGTCAAATGTTACTTCGTCGCGTTCAACTAATGCGTTGTTATGTGCATCTCTTAACTGTTGTACGTCGAGCACGATGGATTGATAACTTTCCATCTGGTTTGCTGGGACTATGAATGTATCATACACGGTGACGGTTTCACCCGGGTAAATATCAAACGACGTTAACGTATAGAGTAGTTCTGAATTTCTCTGTCCATCAATCTCAAGACCATTACGATATGATGTTGAAGAAATTGGGTCATCTGTATGGTTAGTTAATTCAATTTCCACTGTAATCGCACCATGATTCTCCCCTTCGAGCGGGTTGCGGCTTTGTTCCGGATCAACATTACTGAGTGCAGTCATTTCCATACCATTTATCCTCATGTCGACATATCCTGTTTCTACAACGAAATCGTCATATTGAAAACTGTTGACGTGCTCTTTATCGGCAAATCGATAATTAGAAATATCATCCCAATAAAATTCGAATTCTTCAATATCCGCAGTATCTTCTACCAGCATGAATGGATGTGATGACTGTCCATTACGACGTCCATCTTGACCAGGAACTGATTCAGAGAAATTATATTCTCCGCTCATCACTAAATCTGCAAAGTTTTCATCGAAGTAAGACGTTTGCTCTTCGTTGACGTAAACAACCATCGGCAGGTGGGACACACCTGGATCGAACACACCATCCTCAGTATCTAAGAGTGCTGCATGCTTCATGTTATCTGGCATGTTGTAGTCAGAAGCGATAAGCGCTGTGTCATACGTCGCCTCAAAACGTAACTGTAACGGGTTTCTAATCTCGATGGCAACATCTTCATCATTTGTGATTTCAGTATCAAACATAACAAACATTCTTGGATCGTAGTCGCCTAGTTCAGAGTCATCTGTGATTTTGTAAATTTCATATCCAAAAACTTTTGTTGTTAAGCCAATTGATGAATTTTCCCAATCCAATCCCTCAACAGTGGCGACAATTTCAACGTCCGTAGAATATTTCGTTTTTAAGTAGGTGATTAGGTCATCACGATACAGTGGTAATAGTGAATCACCGGTTTCTGTTGCGTCGTCTTCATCAACCTCTGTATCTTCATCAGCTACATCTTCATCCGCTCCGTCCAAATCCTCTTCTACATCCTCAACTTCTTCATCAGTATCAGTCGAATCCTCATCTACTTCTTCATCTTCCTCGACTTCCTCTGTCTCTGCATCCTCAACTTCTTCAACATCATCATCCGTGTCGTCATCCTGAGCAAATGCAGTCGTTGTGAACATCAATGCAGTCGCAAGCCCGCCTGCGAGTAGATACTTGTTTAGTTTCATGTTGAAATCTCCTTTAGTTTAATCTTACTCTGTTAAATTCATTTCTCTACCTGGTGTGTCGTAGTTAATCACGCTATTCATCATGACATCCGATAAAGAGCTAACGTTAAACATAATTGAGCTGTAGTTATTCGCAACATCTTGGGGCACGATGAATGAGTAATATGCGACAGCCTCACTACCCGCATCAATTAGTTGCGAATAGGTATATGGAGACAACGCTTGATATTCATTGCCATCAACCACTAATGTACTAAATAAATCACGTGAACTTATGGCTTCTTCTGTCTTGTTATTAATTGTCACTGCTAATGTCACTGCAGCATCACCTGCACTAATATCCGCTTCATATCCAGGCAGTGGCGTGAGACTTGTCACTTCAACGGCTGTCACTGATAAATCAACAGCTTCTGATTCAAGACCTGCTGTTGGGGATAACTCACTTAGTAATTCTTTATCTGCCATCTTATGTGCTGAGATAACATCCATTAGAAACTCTGGTTCAGTAAGGTCCGACCCGTCCATTACAAATTGGACTGGACTGCCGTTACCTGTTTGAATTGATGAATCACCATGGAATGCATAACTTCTGTTCAAGAAAATATGTGCACCATGTTCTTCAAAATAAGCTTGTTGCTCTGCATTCACTACTGCGATTAATGGGAACTCCGCTAATCCTGGTACAAATCTAAATTCCGATTCGCCTACGAGCTCCTCAAATTTCAAATCTGTCGGTAAATACGTTGTCACACCGCGTGCTGCAGAATACTGATCATCGAACTTAATATCAATCACATCATAATCGTAAATGTTTACGTCTTCCCCGTTCTCCACTGCCAAATCAAATAGCACAAGCATGACTTGGTTATTCTCATCGACGTGTGTCAAGAAGCGATCACTTTCATCTGTAAACTGATACACATCGTATCCCTTTAACGTTACATCGACATTATAGAAACTTTCCGTATGATCAACGTCAACCGTACCTACGAGTTCAAGCGTACCCGGGTAATCTTCTGTAAATTGTGTTTCAAAAATTTCACGGTAGTTCTCCAGACTACGTGCGTCTTCTGCTAAAGCAGGGTCGTAATCACGAATTGACACATCTGGACGGTCTTCCTGACCCCCAATTTCACTTGGGTTCTCAAGTTCTAAGTGTGAATACAGCTGATCAATTAGCGTGAGTGTACTCATCTGTTGTTTCACATATAGATGATCTGACTCTTGTTTATCGAGTTCAGCAAGCAATTCATCCGCGCTGCCTTCAAACGGACCACCTGTTAAGACGATATCGTTGAACTGCTCATAAGAATCGATTAAGAACTGATAAATTTCAAGGCCGTCTTCAGTCGTTGTCACTTCAAACGGTAAAGATTCACCTGTAGCGCCGACTAATATTTCTTCTACTTCAAAGTACACATCTTCTGTCGGAATCCCCATGTTATATGAGTCATACATTAAATAATCAAATGGATTTATCGGGATACCCCTAAATGTTGGGTCCATCGTATATTGGATATGACGCGTGTCCATGTAATCTTCATGTGCGATAAATACAGGTTTATAATCCATGTACACATCACTCATCCATACTTCTTCAGCTTCAATCATTTCATTATATTCTTCTTGTCGCGTGTATATTGCAGTGATACCTTCTAAGTCGTCATCGGTAATTGACAGCTCAGGTTCAATAAACGCAAGCATGACAGAGCCTTCTTCATTTGAATGGTGCAAGCCTAGAGAATGCCCAAACTCATGGGTAACAGTGGTAATATAAGTATCCGCATCTTCAATGAGTTGGTCATAGAGTATTACAATCTCTCTATTCGCAATCCCATATAATGATTGGCCATTTGTAAACACCGGCTTATCTTCTGATGTTGTGATAATTACATCTGCATCATAGCGGTTATCTACTTGTGTAACATTTACTTCAGGCGCGACATTCCAAGCCTCAACACCTTCTACTACCCAATTGTAGGATTCTGAGTCTTCTTCAAAATGTTCCTCACTAATATAGTATGTAACATTTCCTAAGTCTTCCTGGTCTGCATAGCTAAAACTCATCAGATTATATGCCTGCGCATCGTCTGATGCTATCACTCCAGCTGTAAGGCACATCATCGCAATAGAGGTTGCTACTGTTAATCTCTTTCTTCTGTTCATAATGATAGGCTCCTTTTTCATGAGGTCAGGTGAATACTCACCGGATAAAATGTGTCTAAAATATGAAGTCAACAATAAATTTGATATTCCCTTTATAACTCTGAAATAAACTTAAACCGTTCAAGTTTGACGATTCTCACTTAATTTAAATGTTTCTTTTTAATGTTTTCACATATTCCTTTGCATTCTCATGATTCACAAGGTGACCACTGTCTTTAATAATTGTAAAATTTATATTTTTATCTTTTGCACGGTGCAAACTCTTCACTTCATGTTCTGCTTTCTCTCCGAGTATTGCATATTTGCGTACACCGATTGTTAGAAATTTTTGATTATCTTCGAATGGATACCAGTCATTATGCTGCGCACCGTCAACAAAAATGCGCCAGTTCGTTTCATGTAAATTATCCAGGTAGCTTGACGCTTCTTTATCTTGTAATAGCATCTGCATACTATTTTTATCGTTCTCATGCATAATGTCGTAATCTCTTGGCTTCACGAACATCAAGCCGCTCACGTTAATACTCTTTACATATCTCTGATATTGATTGGCAAAGTTTACAGCAACAAGTGCGCCGAGTGAAACGCCAACAATGTTTGCCTCTCGAATATCTAATTCATCGAGTAAATCTTTTAATGCATCTGCACTATTTAAAAAGTATAAATACGGATTCGAACTATAATCAATATTCTCATCTGCCTCTGACTTACCATGACCAGGCAGATCTGGCACAAGCACTTTGTACTTATCAGAAAACTCTTTTACTATATGACCAAAATCGTTCATACCTGTCTGTAACCCTGAGTGCAAAAATACAATCGTTTCTCTATTGCTTTCACCAAAAATTGAATAATTCAACACAACTAAAAACCCCTCACATCACAATTTAGTAACAGTTTACCATAATGTGTGTAAGGGGGTTCGTCATATCCGTTATGAAATTATCGTGTTAAGTCTTTGATGTAAGGGAAACTACTTGGATATTGGAAGTAGTTCTCTAAGTCTTCCTGAATGCCAGAAATTAAAACTGTGTGATATATCGGTACAAGTGGTGCTTCATCAATGATGATTTGTTGTGCTTCTTCATAGTAACCGAAGCGAGTATCCCAGTCGCTTTCTGTACGTGCTGCATCTAACAATTCATCTACTTCTTCGTTTTGATAACGCGTTCTGTTACCAGGTGCACCAATATTATCTGAGTGGAATAATGGATATAATCCGTAATCACCATCAAGCGTCACAGTTCCCCATCCACCCATTAACATTTCAAAGTTACCTGAAGCTGCATACTCTTGGAACGTCGCTGCTTCAACTTGTGAAATTGAAATATCAATATTTAGTTCACTGAGTTCTTCCTGGATAAATGTCGCAACATCAGCATGCGTTCTATTATTCATAATAATTTCAGCGCTGAAGCCGTCTCCATAGCCATTCTCTTCTAATAATTGAATCGCTTGTTCTTTGTTATATTCAAGTGGTTCTAAATCGTCACTATAAGCGTTAACCGTTGGGTTAAGTGGTGTTTCTGCTTTTAATGCAATACCTTCTAACAACTCTTCGATAATTACATCTTTGTTAATTGCCATTCCGATTGCTTGTCTAACGATTGGATCGTCAAATGGCTCAACTTCAGTGTTAAATCCTAAGTACGTCATGTTTGCACTATCCGCTTCACGTGCATAAGCGAGTTCACTTTCGTTAATCTGTGCAACATCACCTGGGTTTGTTGGATAGATTAAGTCAGCATTACCTGTCGTAAGTTCCGCGATACGCGCACCGTCTTCCGGTACCGCTCTGAATGTTACAGAGCTTGGCGCTGCCGGCTCACCCCAGTAATCTTCATTTCTTGTCAGTACGATGTTATCACCTTCAACAATGCTTTCGAACTTGAAGAATCCTGTACCCACTGGGTTTCTATTAACTTCTGTTAATGGATTTCCGCCATCTTCCATCGCTTCATAGTCTGCTGCAATAACTGCCGGTGAAATCATGTTTCCACCTGGATGTGCTAAGTGGTTCGGCAGTGCCGCGAACGGTTCATTTGTCATGATATGTACTGTGTACTCATCAATCACTTCAACTTCATCAATTTCTGTAAATAAGAAAGCGAGTGGTGAACCGACATCTTCATCTAATACACGGTCTAAGTTAGTTTTAACTGCCTCTGCATTAAATGGCTCTCCATCGTGGAACTCTACGTCTTCACGTAACACGAATTCCCATGTTGTGTCGTCGATTTGCTCATAACTTTCAGCAAGACCAGGCTCAAGCTCTAAATCTTGGTTTAAGTTAACAAGTGTTTCGTAAATATTAATCATTACATAGAGTGAATAACCATCATTCGCTGCATGCGGGTCAAGTGAACTTGGTAAAGCTAAGAAACTTAAGTTAAGATCTTCACCGTCGTCAGAACTCGTATCTGCATCTTCTGAACTATCCGTGTCCTCTACTTCTTCACTATCTTCTGTTTCTTCAACTTCTTCATCCTGACTTTCTTCTGTTGTATCTTCCTCTGTCGCGTCGTCCTCTACATCTGCATCATCTGTGTTACATGCAATAAGTAAAACCGCCGAAACAATTAATAATAAAAATAATCTAATATCTTTCATATACTTCTCCTTTATGTAATTGTATTATGTATGTCAGTTTATCATGATAATAAGTGTTTAATCTCTAAAAATGCTTATGAATAAATGAGTGAATTCGAATTAGTTTCTATCCTGCTCTCGAATCATGCGTGCAACCTGTTGACCATTGAGCGCAATCATTGCGAGTGTTGCACTCGGATGCACAGAAGCTCCGACGAAATATAGATTTTTGAACTTCTTTGAACGCTTGCCATGCTTAAATCCTTTGTTAATACGCGCGTCAAGTTTCGTACCGTACATCGCACCGTCCGGGGAGTTAAATGTTTTTGCAATATCATGCGGCGTTACATTGACCTCACCCACAATATGCTTTCTTAAATCAGTCAGACCCATGCGCTCAAGCTTCGTCAATATCGCATGACGCAAATTCATGTAGTCTTCTAACGCATACTCTTTGTCAGTCATCGGAATAGGCGTGACGATTTTAATGCGTACTTGTGCACTTTTTTCACTTTCATCGATGACATATATAGTTGGATCTGACGGGAGTTTTTTATCATCAAATAGCAGCCGGTCATTCTCAGCTAAATTTTCCGATAAAAAGACGTTATGGTGCTCTAATATATCAAAGTGCTTATTTAAGTCGAGCAACATCACAAAATGAGAAGGCCCCGGATCATGAGTTTCCGTCGGCCGTGACTTCATTTCTGGATTACTCAGCTGATAAAATACTTCAGGTGCCAGATTTGAGACGAAGTAGTCTGCTGATTCCTCATCACCGTTTGAGAGTTTGAGGCTTACAATTTCATCGTCAGTAATATTTATCTTGTGTACTTCTGTATCTTGCATCAGCTCAACGCCAACATCGGATGCGAGTTGCGTGAGACCTTCCGCAAGATTATGCAGGCCGCCTTTGACATACCATACCCCGTGTTTGGAATTTAAATACGTCAATGCATTGTAAATGCCAGGCGCGCGACGCCCGCTCACACCCATGAAATAGAGTGGGCTACCGAGCAGTTCTCTTAAATAAGGATTCGTAACGCGCTTATTGATACTTTCCTGCATCGCTCGAAAATATTCACGCCGCTTCACGAGAAACAATGGATTATGAAATTTTGCGTAAGATGACCAATCATCGCTGCCATTTTCAAAGTAGTGTTCATGTGTTTCTTCATATATACGCTTCCCGTAGCGCAGAAAGTCTTCATATTCACGTATATCTTTATCTGAAAGATTTTGATTTGTCGCGCGCATGGCACCGAGTTCTTTCATGAGGTCGAGTCGTGTACCATCTGCGAAAAATGTACGGTAATGTCGATTTTCTTCGACAAGCTCTACGTAATCATTCATCTTCATTTTACTTTTTTCAAACAGACGTTCAAATATATTTGGCATCGCTAAAACTGACGGTCCCAAGTCAAAGCGCACTCCGTCTTTTAGAATGCGGTTCATCTTACCACCGAACTGACTATTCTTTTCAAATAAACGCACTTTAAAGCCGCGCTGCGCTAATGATATAGCGGCGGACAATCCACCGAGTCCACCACCAATCACAATTACGCTGTTGCCCTTTGACATGATCACACCACTCCGTCTTAGCGATTTCCCCTCAATCATGTTGATTACAAATCTCCAGATGCCTATCACATCAATTATACATTAGGTACCGGGCACGTAAAGTCAAGGCTTGTAAAAAAGTGAAAATGTGTGAATAATTTGTGTTAACTTTTTGTTGTTGGTTCATACTTCTACGATTGCGGTATTTAAATATGATGTTATCTTGTTAACGACGGCTCTCGCTGATTAGATAGGCGGGTTATCTTGTTAACGACGGCTCTCCCTGATTAGATAGGCGGGTTAACTTGTTAACGACGGCTCTCCCTGATTAGATAGGCGGGTTATCTTGTTAACGACGGCTCTCCCTGATTAGATAGGCGGGTTAACTTGTTAACGACGTTTCTCGTTGATTAGATAGGCGGGTTATCTTGTTAACGACGGCTCTCCCTGATTAGATAGGCGGG
>JBGYPO010000043.1:0-33139 GCA_041838435.1 Aliicoccus sp.
TATCATGACAAGTCGTATATGATGTTTTTCAATCTGTTTTTTCATAATATGATTTACATCCTTTTAATTTTTGATTTCTCATGTAAGTACTAAGGCTATCCTATTTAAATGATTTACATAAGTCAATAAATAATAAAAAACGTCATGGGATATATACCCATAACGTTTCAAGATTTAATTTAAGAATACAATAACCCGCCACATGCCGGCCATGGTTGTGCGCCTCGCATATCGTATAGTATTTGTGCACGCATCGTCTGTTCACTTGCTGATGCATTTGATGGAAGCCCACTTCCACCAACAGCCTGCCATGTATCAACGTTAAACTGGTACATGCCATGATATAAACCATTTGAACTCACAATTGAAGGATTTCCACCCGACTCACATTGTGCCAGTGCGCCCCAGTTAAGTGACGTTTGTTGTACCGGTGGTGCTTGCTCTACTTGTTGTACTGGTGGTGTTTGTACAACTTGTTCTTCTTGTGTCACTTGTTGATACTCATTGTAATCAGACTGTGGTTCAATATAATTTTCTTCTGATTTATTATTATATGTTGTATCAACATATTCTGTAGCTGCTTCAGTTGTTTTTTCATTTACAACGACAATGTCTGTCGATTCAACAAGTTCTTGTTCACGTTCTTCAATTGCTTCAAGCGCTGCAATTCTTAACGCTTCTTGTTCATTAATATAAGTTGTGTGGCGATCCTTGGACTCTTCTTCATGAAGTTTGACCACTTCTTGCCATATGTGTGAATTTTCTTTTTCTTGATCTAGCTCAGTTTCAGCCAGCGCTAGCTCTGGAAGAAATTTATCATCATCCATCTCTGTGGATACATCTACTGACATAACTTGAAACGTTTCATTCTCTAAGATTGTTGTATCTGTAATTGCATGAACATTAAGCACTGCAATTAATGAAAGCAAGATACCACCAAAGAGTGCGATAACCTTTTTCATCGTGTGCCTCCGTTAATACTAAGCGTGTTTTTTGAAATACCTTTACATACTAACAGATAAAACACCGCCTTAGGTTACAGAAAGATGTTATTTCATCATAAATATTACAAGCGTATTACTGTTGTCAGAAAAAAAAGACATCCGTATTAAAGGTGCAGTTTAATACGAATATCTTATGTGAGTGTGAGTGGATGAAATTATTGAAGTGTAAATATTTAAACTGAGGATATTAAGATAGTGCTTTTTCTTTATCTTTCTCAGCATTAGATGCTGTTCCACTATCTTCTTCTTTTTGATTTAAGGTCTTCATTACTTTTTGGAGGGACCGCATGTAACTACTTTGTTCAGCTCCGGCTTCAGGTACAGTATAGATTGTTTTTTCCCCGAGATTATCCCATCGATCATACGAGCGAATCGCATCATTCAATAATCGGTCAGGATTCGTTATGTTTTGAGCAGCCAATTTTTCAGGCATTGCACGAATAGACTCTGCCCATAACTCTATCCGGTACTCTTTATCGTTCGTATGCCCACGTGTCACGGTTGCAAGCTGCCCGCTGACGCAAACAATATCCCCTTCGTTCACTTGTGATAAAATTTCAGGCAATATCTTACCAAATGCTTTACAATAAATGAAGTGTAGTTCATTTTGTTTCTTTGGATCTTTTGGTTCTCGTACAGTTGCGACGACAAAACCTTGTTCCATATAATTGTCATTCGTGCTTATGGTGAATCGCTTTACTAATTCACCAACAATAAGTACCTTATTCAATATCTCACCTCCTCTCAACAAAAATCATAATAAGTTACTGCTTTTTTTGCAAAATACAATAATGTAAAAATTGCAGCTGATTTGTTAAATTAGAGGGGGTTATGCGCACTAAAATTTAAAAATTGTAAAAAAACCTTACAGTTTTATAAAAATCGTAGGTGGTGAAACTTTATTTTATGAAATCATTTAATGTAGTGAGTGTTCATTTGAAAATTGACGGGGAGTTTCAAAACTTAGACTTCTTAGAAGGTATAATAATTAACAATGAGCTTGGAGATGACGCGTGGCTTATTGAAATTTCCTTACAAGAAACATGGAAAAAACGCTTAGAATTTTTTTTAAATAATGATGTCGATATACTTGTAAAAATTACACGACCATCAAATACACCCGCACACTTTGAAGGTAAGCTCGTAGATATTACTGATTTAGAAGGGTTAATATCCGTTATTTTTAAAGGAGATGTGCTCTCATCAAATCCAAACTATCCTGTCGAACTTTTAGAAGAATTAGTAACTAAAGGCCTCAGTGGTGAGGATTTAATAGAAAAGTTCAAACAAAATATGGGCAATAAAAAAGAATCCTAAAGTTTACTTTTAGGATTCTTCTTTTGGCGCATCACCAATGGCAAACGTAATTTCACACTTACAAGCAATTTCTCCGTCAACGGTAGCAATTGCCTCACCTTTACCTATCGGCCCTTTTAAACGTGTAATTTCAACACTGAGTTCAAGTGTGTCACCCGGGACAACTTGACGCTTAAACTTACATTTATCGATACCTGCAAAGAATGCCAGCTTACCTTTAAAATTCTCTTGCTGTAACAATGCAACAGCACCAACTTGTGCTAATGCTTCTACAATTAGCACGCCTGGCATGACTGCATACTCAGGGAAGTGACCTGGGAAAAACGGTTCATTACCTGATACCTGTTTAATACCCACACTTTTTTTACCGGGTTCAATGTCTGTAATCTTATCGATTAATAACATCGGCGGACGGTGTGGAATAATTGCTTTAATTTGATCGTAACTCAGCATGCTATCATTCCCTCGTTAAGTTGATTATGTGTTCCCATGTTTCTAAACGGAATACTTCCAAAGGATTTTCTAAAATTCCAAAGCCTATCATCAGCCCTAGGAAAAACAAAATAATCGCAACATAAATATACAATAAAATTCTAACAACTAACGGAAATCTACGATGTACGAGTTTCTTTTCTTTTTGCATTGCCATAATTCTTACCTCTCCACTAAGACAGGACGCTTGTGTCAGCCACATCACCTGTACGCTCAATATTGGCCCCTAAATTACGTAACTTAATATGAAAATCAACATAGCCTCTGTCTAAATGCCTCAATTCAGTAACTTCAGTATAACCATCACTCACTAAACCTGCAAGAATTAATGAAGCTGCAGCACGTAAATCTGTTGCTTTAACGCGTGCGCCTTTCATTGAAGTTCCGCCCTTAATTATCGCGCGATTATCATCTACTTCAATTGCAGTATTCATACGATTGAATTCGTTCACATGCATGAATCTATTTTCAAAAATAGTTTCTGTAATAGTACTCGTGCCATTTACTGTAGTAAGTAAAGCCATCATCTGACTTTGTAAGTCTGTCGGGAAACCTGGATGTGGCATTGTTTTTATAGTGATTGGTTTGTAGACCTCAGAAGGTTTAACAATAATATCGTTACCTTCAGGTATGATATCAACACCAACCTCTTCCAGTTTGGAAATAAGCGCTGTTAAATGCTCATATGCAACATTTTGTAAACGGATTTCACTTCTCGTAATCGCGCCCGCAATCATAAATGTACCAGCTTCAATACGGTCTGGAATCACATCATACTCACAGCCTGATAATGATTCAACACCATCTATTACAAGGCGGCTTGATCCTGCGCCTTGAATATTTCCACCCATCGCGTTTATGTAGTTTGCAAGGTCAACGATTTCTGGTTCTTTTGCAACGTTTTCAATAATCGTTCTACCTTCGGCTAAGCTCGCACCCATCATAAGGTTTTGAGTTGCACCAACACTTGGGAAGTCTAAATAAATATTGGCACCTTTAAGTCGACCGTTAATACGGCCTTCATAATTACCATCTCTCGTCGTAAACTCTACACCCATCTTTTCAAATCCTTTGATATGAAAATCTATTGGTCTAGAACCAATTGCACAGCCACCTGGCATTGCAACGTTACAGTAACCATATCTGGCAAGCAGTGGACCCATTACCAACATACTCGCCCGCATCTGACTCACAAGATGAAACGGTGCATTACAGTTTAATTCTGTTGATGCATCAATATTAATTTCATTTTCCTTAAGTTGTACTTCTGCCCCAAGATAAGAGAGTAATTCTGATAGTATATTTACATCTGAGAATTTTGGTACATTTTTAATTTTTGATTTATTATTAGCAGCTAACAATGAAGCTGTTATAATTGGTAATACCGCATTTTTAGAACCTTCAATTTTTACAGTTCCGGACAATGATTGTCCGCCTTTTACGATAATCGTATCCATTCACGATCACTCCTGATTTTTATCACATCTCTGTATATCATACACTATACAATAATAGCATGTATAGTTTGAAATTGCGTCAATTAAATATCAAAGCAGCTTCTTGTACGAGTCTAAAGAAATCCATGATGTAATTACTCGTTAAACTACCAATGACAATGGCAAGAAAAACCATCATAAGTTTTACTTTGCCACCTTCACCGCGTTTGAAAAGCATATCAAGTCTTACTGCTTGTAACAACCAAAACGCTAGAATAACACAAGTAATATGTAAAACTAATTGCATGAAAGCAAGTTCACTAAATCCTAACATCTAATCCCTCTTCCATTTCTCTCAATAAAAAATCGACCTTTAAATTTCAAAGGTCGATTGTTTTACTTTAGGCACGCTTAGCGATGTTGAGGCGGTTTGTTGCACGGAGTAATGCCGTACGCGCTTCAGTATCGTCCACACGCTCTTCTTGAAGTTTATTAAGCAATTCTTCTGCACGCTCACGTGCTTCCATTGCACGCTCAGTATCGATATCCTCAGCAAACTCTGCAGCCTGAACGAAAGCAGTAACTTTCGTCGGACGAATCTCAACAAAGCCATCCGTCACAGCGAACATTTCCGTTTCACCTTTAATCTTGGCACGTAATACACCAATCTTTAAAGCTGCAACTACAGGTACGTGACCTGCCATAATTCCCAGTTCACCCTGAACAGAATTTACTACAACAATTTCACAATCTTTTTCGTGAAACACGGTACCATTAGGCGTTACAATGTCTAATGCAATTGTATTCATTTCCTAACCTCCCGTATTTTATACTTCTACTCCCATTTTACGTGCTTTTTCAAGCACATCCTCAATGCCACCAACTAAACGGAAAGCATCCTCAGGAATATGGTCATATTTACCTTCTAAAATTTCACCGAAGTCACGCACAGTATCTTCAATTGTTACGTAAGATCCATTTTGACCAGTGAACTGTTCAGCAACGTGGAAATTTTGTGATAAGAAGAACTGGATACGTCTTGCACGTGCAACAGTTTTCTTGTCATCTTCTGATAACTCATCCATACCTAAGATAGCAATGATGTCTTGCAGCTCACGGTATTTCTGAATTGTTGACTGTACACCACGCGCAACCGCATAGTGCTCTTCACCAACGATTGCCGGTGATAAGGCACGTGAAGTTGATGCGAGTGGGTCAACCGCAGGGTAAATACCCATCTCAGATAACTTACGCTCCAAGTTTGTTGTTGCATCTAAGTGAGCAAATGTTTGAGCAGGTGCCGGGTCAGTATAGTCATCGGCAGGTACGAATACCGCTTGAATCGATGTAACTGATCCTGTGTTTGTTGAAGTGATACGCTCTTGTAATTGACCCATCTCAGTTGCAAGTGTTGGCTGGTAACCAACCGCTGACGGCATACGACCAAGTAATGCTGATACCTCAGATCCCGCTTGAGTAAAGCGGAAGATATTATCAATGAATAGAAGTACGTCTTGTCCCTCTTCATCACGGAAGTATTCTGCCATTGTTAAACCTGATAAAGCAACACGCATACGCGCTCCAGGTGGCTCGTTCATCTGACCGAAGACCATCGCTGTTTTAGTAATAACACCTGAATCACTCATCTCATGATAAAGGTCGTTACCTTCACGCGTTCTCTCACCAACACCAGCGAACACTGAAATACCACCGTGTTCCTGAGCGATGTTGTTAATTAATTCCTGGATTAAAACGGTTTTACCTACACCGGCACCACCGAAAAGACCGATCTTACCACCCTTTGTATAAGGTGCGAGTAAGTCTACTACTTTAATACCAGTCTCTAAGATTTCTACGTTTGTTGATAATTCATCAAATTTCGGTGCAAGACGGTGAATTGGGTCACGTCTTACAGACTCGTGAACTGGTTCACCTAAATCAATATGTTCGCCGAGTACGTTAAACACACGACCTAATGTTTCTTGTCCTACAGGTACAGCAATCGGGCCGCCGCTGTCTGTTACTTCGGCACCACGCTGAAGTCCGTCTGTAGAGCTCATTGCGATCGTTCTAACGGTTTCATCACCTAAATGGAGGGCTACCTCTAATGCAATTCGACTCACTTCATCGTTCATCTTGATGTCTACGAATAGCGCATTATTAAGACTAGGTAGTTGACCGTCTTTAAACTTAACGTCTACGACTGGTCCTAGAATTTGGACCACTTGACCTAAAGCCATTAATTTTTCCTCCTCGCTTAATTTCACTATTTCTCTAACGCTGCTGCACCGCCGACAATCTCTGTAATTTCTTGAGTGATTGCTGCTTGACGCGCTCTGTTATATCGCAAAGTTAAATCTCCAACAAGCTCTGCCGCGTTGTCTGTCGCTGCCTTCATTGCAGTCATACGCATTGCATGCTCACTTGCCTTACTGTCTAAAATTGCACCATAGATAATACTTTCTGCATATTGTGGCAGAATCGTTTCTAAAATTGTGTACTTGTCTGGCTCAAACTCATAGAGTGATTGCATAGAGCTCTGAGTGTTTGATGAGAGATCCCCTTGTGATAAAGGTAAGACTTTACGCTGTGCAACCTCTTGATCAAGTACACTATTGAATTTGTTGTAGATAATATACAATTCATCAATAGACTCATTTGCAAAAGAATCTACTGCTTCCTCTGAAATCGACTTAATACTACTAAAATGCGGTTGGTCGGCAAGACCTACACGTGAATTTGTCACTTCATAGCCACGGATATTCAATAATTCAAGACCCATGTTTCCGATAACGAACAATGAGTATTTACTTTTATCATTGTTATGTTTCTCATCTAACTGAGTTGTAATGTGTTTTAGCACATTGGAATTATATGGCCCAGCTAAACCACTATCTGCCGTAATTACAATATATCCTGTGCGTTTTACTTCACGCTGTTTAAGCATAGGATGTGAACGTTCACGATCGCCTGAAGCAATCGCGAACACTGTTTCTTGTAGTTTATTGACATATGGTTGGAATTTTTTACTATTCTCTTCAGCTCGGCGTAACTTTGAATTCGAAACCATGTGCATTGCGCTGGTGATCTGGCTTGTTTTTTTAGTAGCAGTGATACGACCTTTTATATCGCGTAATGACGCCATAATTTCACCACCTATTTAATTGGTATTAACCTTCTGTCGAGGGATTAAATACCTTTTTGAAACCTGCCATTGCTGCATCATATGCATCGCCTTCTGGCAGAGCTTTAGTGTCTCTGATTTGTGTTAATAATTCTGGTGCATTTGAATCTAACCATGCAAAGAATTCACTTTCAAAACGTGTGATATCCTCTACTGGTACATCATCTAAATGACCATTTACAAGCGCATATAATATAACAACTTGTTTTTCAACTGGTACTGGACTAAATTCTGGCTGCTTTAATACTTCTACAGTACGCTGACCACGTGCAAGCTTTGCAGCTGTTGCCTCATCTAGGTCTGAACCAAACTGGGCGAATGCTTCAAGCTCACGGAATGCTGCTAAATCTAAGCGCAGTGTACCCGCAACTTTCTTCATTGCTTTAATTTGTGCAGAACCACCGACTCGTGATACAGATAAACCTGCGTTAATCGCCGGGCGTACACCTGAGAAGAATAAGTCAGATTGTAAGAAAATCTGTCCGTCCGTAATCGAAATAACGTTTGTAGGAACGAATGCTGAAATATCTCCAGCTTGTGTCTCGATGAATGGTAGTGCTGTAATTGAACCGCCACCTAAGTCATCGTTTAACTTAGCAGCACGCTCTAATAGACGGCTGTGTAAGTAGAACACGTCACCTGGATAAGCTTCACGTCCTGGTGGACGACGTAATAGTAAAGATAACTCACGGTAAGCTGCTGCTTGTTTTGTTAAGTCATCATATACAACGAGTACGTGCTTTCCATTAAACATAAATTCTTCTGCCATTGATACACCCGCATATGGTGCGATGTATAATAATGGCGCTGGCTGTGATGCACCAGCAGAAACAACGATTGTATAGTCTAGAGCACCGCGTTGACGCAATGTTTCAACTGTTGCACGAACTGTTGATTCTTTCTGTCCGATAGCAACGTATACACAAATCATATCTTGGTCTTTTTGGTTTAAAATTGTATCAATTGCAACTGTTGTCTTACCTGTTTGACGGTCACCGATAATTAACTCACGTTGACCACGACCGATTGGCACTAATGCATCAATCGCTTTGATACCTGTTTGTAATGGTTCATCAACTGATTTACGATCCATTACACCTGTTGCTGGTGATTCAATTGGACGTGTTTTCGTTGCACCAAGTGGGCCTTTACCATCGATTGGTTGACCTAGTGGATTTACGACACGACCGATTAATTCTTCACCTACAGGAACTTCCATAATTCTTCCAGTACGTTTTACTTCATCGCCTTCTTTGATATCGTCTGATGGACCTAAAATAACGATACCAACGTTGTTCTCTTCTAAATTTTGAGCAAGCCCTAAAACACCTGATGGGAACTCAAGTAATTCTCCAGCCATTGCATCTTCTAAACCATGAGCAAGTGCAATACCGTCACCGACTTGGATTACTGTTCCAACGTCAGTCACCTTCATGTCTGCTTCATAGTTTGCAATCTGGCTTTTCAAAAGAGCACTTATTTCATCAGCTTTAATTGCCATTAAATGTCACTCCTTAAACTAGCTATTAGTACGAACCTTAAAACTTTGCTTTAAATCATTCAGTTGGGTTTGGATTGACGTATCGTATACCTTTGTACCGATAAACACCTTAAACCCACCGATTAAATCTTCATTAACTCTATTTTCGATAATTAATCTTTCTAACCCTGTTTCATCCAAGAAGCGCTCACCAATCTGATTGAGTTCATCTTGGCTTAGCTTATATGCAGACTCAACAACTACTTCATCTTGTTTATGCAATTTATTATAATCTTTTACATATGCTTGATGAATCTCAGGTAAATCTGAAATTTTGTTACGGTCAGCAAGCAACAACAAAGTGTTTAAAAGTGGAACTTCGACATTACCAAACACATTCTTAATAATATCTTTTTTTTCATTGTTTTTAATTCTTGGATTGGTCATTAAATCATAAAATGACTCATTTGAATTCAGTGCTTCTACAATACTGTCCAACTGTTCTTTCACAGTTTTAATTGCATCGTCGTTGCCAAGCACACTAATTAGGGATTGAGAGTAATTCTGAACAGTACTTGCCATTATTTACTCCCCGCTTCCTTTAGGTACTCCGCAATTAAGCCTTGTTGATCTTCTTCATTAATTTCTTTTCTAATCATCTTCTCAGCGATCAGTACAGAAATCTCTGAAACCTGCGCATTGATATCTTGAATTGCATTTTGCTTTTCTCTATCAATATCAGCCTTTGCATCTTGAATCAATTGATTCGCACGGCCTTGTGCATCATTTATAATCATTTCTTGCTCTTTTTTCGCTTGTGCTTTCGCGTTTTCCATCATACTAGAGATATCCGCTTGCGTTTCTTTTAAGATCTTGTCGTTCTCTTCTTTTAGACGCTTCGCTTCTCTACTGCGCGTTTCTGCATCATCAATTTCACTATTGATTAAGCGCTCACGCTCATCCATTACATTTTTAATCGGGCCCCATGCAAACTTACCTAATAAAGCTAATAGCACGAGGAAACCTGCAAGCTGAACAAGTGAGCTACCTACAGCTACAACCATTGAATCCGCTGCGCCAAGTATAAACAGTTCCACTTATGTACTCTCTCCTTTCGCGGGTTATCATTCATTTGGCTAATTCTACATAATAAACTGGCGAGTTCTGTTAAAGACCTCGCCGTCATCAATTAAAACATGAACATTAACATGAATGAGATAACTATCGCAATAATCGGAACGGCCTCAACAACCCCGATACCGATGAACATAATTGACATTAATGGACCACGCGCTTCTGGCTGACGAGAAACACCCTCTACTGTTCTAGACACGATTAAACCGATACCAATACTTGCACCTAATGCAGCTAAACCTGCTGCGATACCCACTGCGAGTAAATTCATAATAAAATGATCCTCCTAAATAATTTAAATAATTTTTTTATTTTTTATTAATGGTCTGCACTTATCTTATGCGATAAGTAAACCATTGCTAACATAACGAAAATGAATGCTTGGATTGCACTGATAAATAACTTGAACGCTTGCCAAACAATCATCGGGATAAACCCAAGTGTTGCTATAATACTTCCTGACATTACGAGTGTTACGAGTAATGTAAGTAGGATTTCACCTGCGTAGACGTTACCGTATAAACGTAGCCCGAGTGTGAGGTTGTATGTGAACTCCTCTAGGAATTTTAACGGGGCCATCCACCAAGTTGGTTCAAAGTAACTCTTAACATAATCACCCATACCACGTTCTTGAACACCATAGTAGTGAGTCATGATTATCATGAGTGCGGCTAACGTTAGAGTAATCGTTGGGTCAGCTGTTGGTGATTTCCACCATAGCGTGTGTGCTTCATCTGGTGCGGCAAACATAATTGGTATACCTATAATGTTTGCTACGAATATGTATGTGATCAAGGTTAATGCGAGGAAGTGGAATTTACCTCCCTGTGCCCACGACATATTACCCGTTATCATACCTCTGACGAAGTTGACTAAAATCTCTAAAGCAATTTGAACTCTTCCAGTCGGCCTCACTGCAATGTTTCTTGCCATGAAGAAAAACACTAAGAACGTAATTATGGAAGAAATGATAACCATCATTACTGTCGATAATTCAAAAACTATAGGCAGCCCAAACAATTCTAATTCTAAGAGCGGACTTCCGTGTTCCATTTTTTCACCTCTTTCACTGACGCATTTCTGTTATAGCCCGGTACATCATTAGGATATAAGTAAGGCCGAGGCCTGCCAACATCCCAAAAATATTGATGTCATCCATAAAGCGATACCATATTAAGCATGCAACGATTACAATTAACACTCGCGTGACCGTTCCTGTTTTTACGCGTTCTACATTTTCCTGTTTTGCTTTTTCTAAGTGATAAAACCAGTTACCGAGCAAAATAATAGACACAGTTGTACCTATAACAAAGCCGACAATCACTGGTGAGTCATAGAGAAAAAGAAGGAAGAGACCTAACAAAAGAGGGAATTGTAAAAATTTTAAAAAAAAATGATAAAAACGTTTTAAGAATGGCACAACATACATGGTCTCCCATCTAGTTTTAATGAACGCAAAAGCACCGTTACACTCCTCTTGTAATAATATAGGACTACATTTTTCATGTCAATAAATTGAAGCCATTATTTTAGTTTTACGCGCACTCTCCACAATATTGACATATTTGCAGTTACCCTATCTCAAAACTTGTTGGTTTATCTGAAATTAAACCATAATAATATTTAATATTTTCAACGATTCGCTCTGATGCATGACCATCACCGTATGGATTTGAAGCTTTTGACATATCCTGATACATTGCATCGTCCTCGAGTAAACGCTTTGTTAAATTATAGATATCTTCCTTTTTGACACCAGCGAGTTTCAGCGTGCCCGCTTCCACGCCTTCTGGTCGCTCAGTCGTATCTCTCAAGACAATAACTGGCTTACCAAGTGATGGTGCTTCCTCCTGTACACCACCAGAGTCAGTTAAGATAATATGACTGTGCGCTGCAAAGTTATGAAAATCAAAGACATCTAACGGTTCAATTAACTCAATTCTAGGATGCTCACTTAAATACTTACCCGCAATCTCGCGAACCTTCGGGTTTTTGTGCATCGGATATACGACAGTAACGTCTTCAAACTCATTCACAATATCTTTAACTGCACTAAAAATGTTTTCCATTGGCTCTCCGATATTCTCACGGCGGTGCGCTGTGAGTAATATAACTTTCTTATCAGCGTGGCGTTCGATAATCTCACTTTGATACGTATCATCAACAGTTGTCTTCAGCGCATCGATTGCAGTATTTCCTGTAACGACAATCTTACTCGCGTCTTTATTCTCAACCAATAAATTTTGTCTTGAATTTTCTGTTGGTGAGAAGTGAAGATCTGCAAGCACACCTGTCATTTGACGATTCATTTCTTCGGGATATGGAGAATACTTATTATGTGTTCTTAATCCCGCCTCTACATGACCGATATCTACTTCGTTATAGAAAGCCGCAACTGATGCTGCGAATGTTGTTGATGTGTCGCCGTGAACAAGAATCATATCGGGCTTCGCCTCTTTAATGACACCGTCTAGGCCGGTAATTACTCGTGCTGTTACTTCAGCAAGTGTCTGGCCTTGCTGCATGATATCAAGATCATAATCCGGCGTTACTTTAAATATCTCCAGTACTTGATCGAGCATTTCTCTATGCTGAGCAGTGACAACGACGATTGGTTCAAGTGTTTTATCTTCTTTTAAAGCGAGAACAAGCGGTGCCATTTTAATGGCTTCCGGTCTGGTACCAAAAATTGTCATAATCTTTTTCATGATAACATCTCCTATTTTGTTCCGAATAGACGGTCTCCAGCATCTCCAAGACCTGGTACAATATAGCTATTCTCATCTAATTTCTCATCCAGCACACCAATATAAATATCAACATCCGGGTGTGCATTCTTTAATACTTCGACACCTTCTGGTGCTGCAATTAAGCATAAGAAACTAATCTTTTTCGCACCGCGTTTTTTACGGCTTTAATTGCCTCAACCGCAGAAGCACCTGTTGCGAGCATTGGGTCAATAACAAAGATGTCACGCTCTTCAATGTCTCCCGGGAACTTCGCATAATACTCAATTGCTTCTAGCGTCTCGGGGTCACGATAAAGTCCGACATGCCCAACTCGAGCTGTTGGAATTAAATTTAGAATACCCTGCTGCATACCAAGACCGGCGCGCAGGATAGGGACAATCCCCATCTTCTTACCACTCAAGCGCTTAGCTGTTGTCTTAACAATTGGTGTTTCCACTTCGATGTCTTCAAGTTCTAGTTCGCGAGTGACCTCGTATGCCATTAACATACCAACCTCATCCACTAGTTCTCTAAACACTTTCGTAGACGTATTTTTATCTCTGATGTAACTCATTTTGTGCTGAATCAATGGATGATCCATAACGTGTACCTTTGGCATAGAATCTCTCCCTTATGTGAAAATTAATCTTGGTATAATGGATATTTGCTTGTCAGTGCGAGTACTTTATCTTTAATATATGAAGAATCTTTCTCTTTTTTAACATTGTTTAATACTTCAGCAATTAAATCTCCAACTTCAACCATATCTTCAGTCGTAAAGCCACGCGTTGTCATTGCCGGAGTACCCAGGCGAATTCCTGATGTGACAAATGGAGATTCATCATCGAACGGGATTGTGTTCTTATTACAAGTAATGCCGACAGAGTCAAGTGCTTCTTCTGCAATTTTTCCTGTAAGACCGATGCTTTTCACATCCACTAATACTAAATGGTTGTCAGTCACTTCACCAACGATGCGGAGACCTTTTTGCGTGAGGCGTGCAGCAAGTGCCTGTGCATTGTCTACTACGCGTTGTTGATAATCTTTAAAGCCGTCCTCTAATGCTTCACCAAATGCGACTGCTTTAGCAGCAATCACATGCATAAGCGGTCCACCTTGGATACCCGGGAAAATTGTCTTATCAATTTTCTTGGCAAACTCTTCAGTCGTCAAAATAAGTCCACCACGTGGTCCTCGCAGTGTTTTATGCGTTGTTGAGGTAACGAAGTGTGCGTGAGGTACCGGGTTCGGATGAACACCCGCTGCAACTAATCCAGCAATGTGTGCCATATCTACCATTAAGTATGCACCGACGCTGTCTGCAATTTCTCTAAAACGCTTAAAGTCAATTGTTCCTGAGTATGCACTGCCGCCGGCAATAATCAATTTTGGTTTATGTGCTTCTGCTAACTCTTCTACTTCATCATAATTTATTTTTTCAGAAACTTTATCTACACCATAGTCAACAAAGTTATACATCTTACCACTGAAGTTGACAGGAGAACCGTGTGTTAAATGTCCACCGTGACTTAAGTTCATACCGAGCACTGTGTCGCCTACTTCTAGTACCGTGAAATATACAGCCATGTTCGCTTGTGAGCCAGAGTGTGGTTGAACATTCGCATGTGCTGCACCAAATAGTTCTTTTGCTCTATCGCGTGCCAAATCTTCAGCAATGTCTACATATTCACAACCGCCATAATAGCGTTTGTTTGGATAGCCTTCTGCATATTTGTTTGTGAGCGTTGAGCCCTGTGCTTCCATTACTGCTCGAGACACAAAGTTCTCAGAAGCTATTAGTTCAATATTGTCATTTTGACGACGGAACTCACTTTCCATCGCATCAAATAAAGCCTTGTCTTGTTTTTCAATGTAAGACATTGAATTCACTCCTTAAATTTATGAATTATATTTAGCTCGAACACCACCGATAAGCTTCGGTCGTCTCGTAGCAATTGTAACATTTGCATGCCCGATTGTAGTCACCTTTGTGCGGTATGGGACAACAACTGCTTTAATCTGCATACCGATTAATGTTTGTCCGATATCAATACCTTGATCTGCTGCGGCATGTTCCACAACAACCGGTGATTGAAAGTGCTTATAAGCATACTCACTTAAACTGCCGCCCGCTGTTCTATGCGGCACAACTGACACAACTTCATAACCAAATCGTTCTGCTGTTTTTTGTTCCATTGTCAGCGCGCGATTTATATGTTCGCACCCTTGGAAGATTACATGAAAATCATGCTTTTTACTTAATGCATAGAATTGTTCAAATAGAATCTGAGCCACCTCGTTTGATGACGCTGAACCAATTGCTTTACCCAAAACTTCTGAAGTAGAACAACCGATAACGAGTTGCTGATTGGCTTTGAAAAAGCTTTCCTCTTCTAAAGCGTCAATCAATACTTTAACTTCATTACTCAATTTTGTTAACTCTTCGTTCATGTCGCCCACCTCCAAATTCAGTGTTTAACCATAAATCAACAATATCAAGCGCGAGACCAGGACCAATTACACGCTCACCGAGTGCAAGCATATTAGAATTGTTATGTTCACGCGTTGCCTTCGCTGAAAACGTATCGTGAACAAGCGCACAACGCACACCGCGAACTTTGTTTGCAGCAATCGACATACCGATGCCTGTGCCACAAATCAGTATACCTCTATCAAATTCACCTTGAGCGACTTTTTCAGAGACGGGACGTGCAAAGTCCGGATAATCAACCGAGTCTTTTGAGTCAGTGCCGAAATCAGTGTACTCAATCCCATTCTCTTCAAAGTACTTAACAATCTCAGACTTCAAATTGTAACCACCATGATCATTTGCAATCGCAACTCTCATTATGATGATTCTCCTTTATCTAATAAATTAATATAATACTTAATTTCTGTAAATACCGCGTCATATTGTGCACCGTTGCCACCGAATGGATCTGCGACATCAGTGACTTCTCCTGTCGTGTATTCGCCTAACGTATATACTTCAGCATCAGGAAACAACTGCTTGATATGCATCTTATGAGACTCAGTCATCGTCAACAACAAACTTCCATCAATATCAGCCTCAGTCAGTTGCTTTGGTGTGGATGGTTCAGGCAAAGTGTTTTCATCTATAATACGCTTTGAATGTGCACTAATTTCTGAATTGACCACCATAATCCCCCGTGATTCGAAATCATCTCTATTATATAGAGATTTTGCATAACTTTCAGCAAGTGGAGAACGACATGTGTTACCGGTACATACAAATATAGTTTTCATATTATCCCTCTATTATCGTATTGCCAGCCGCACGATAAATTCTATCATTCAGAGCAGCTGAGTCTTCATTGTGAACAAATCCATGTAAATAAATAACTTCTACATGAGAGTTATCCATATCTCGTAAGGCACGGTAAAGATTGTGCGCAGCTTCTTCGTAGTCATAAACGTCTTTACATAAACCGATAAAGTGCACGTCACCTTTAATATATTGTTTCATAGTACTCGGTGCAATTACACCAATTACCCTTGATTCTTGCTCTATATATGGCGCGATGCCGGTCCAATTTTCAACCACTCGAACCGGTTGACGCGGTGAATAATGCTTATACTTCATTCCCGGTGAGATTGGCGCGGCATTCTGTGTTGTATCAATCGCAACGCTATCCTTTAACACTGCTTCTAAATCTCGCTTTGTTATAGCGCCCGGTCTCACAATACGGAATGGATTCGATGTACAATCTATCACTGTACTCTCAAGACCGACAACTGACGAATCACTATTAATCACACCATAAATCCTGCCGTTTAAATCATCCAGTACATGATGACCATCTGTTGGTGACGGTTTCCCGCTTGTATTCGCACTCGGTGCTGCTATAGGAATATCAGCGGCCTTTAACACCGCCCGCGCGACTTCGTGCGCCGGCATGCGTACCGCAACCGTGTGTAAACCTGCTGTTGCAGCCTGTGACAGAAAGCCCAATTTAAGCGGCAGGATGATCGATAAAGGTCCCGGCCAAAAACGTGACATCAGCTGACGTACTTTATCGTCGATGTCCGTTGTAAAGGCACCTAACTGCGATTCATCATGGATATGGATAATCAACGGATTATCCTCAGGTCGACCTTTCGCTTCAAACACACGTTTAATCGCCTGCTCATTCCGCGCATCAGCCGCCAGACCATATACTGTTTCAGTCGGCATACCAATAACCGCGCCCGCCTGTAATGCGGCCGCGATTTCATGTAAGTGTGTGTGTGCCCGACTCGTGTTCAAGTCACGAATTTGAATATCCCATGTTTTCGTGTGCATCACAGGGCCTCCCATTGAAAATAGATGATTCTGTCATGGTTATTGATATCTTTTATAATCTTAACGTCCACACTCGGCCATACAGATTGTATGTACTCTCGTAGCACACAGCCTTGACGATATCCTATTTCAAAATAAACGCGACCGCCAACATTTAAAATCTTATCTAAGTTCGACACCATGTGTTTGTAATAAATTAATCCATCGTCTTCTGCAAACAGTGCACTGTGCGGTTCATAATTAAATGTATCTTCACTCATGACGTCAACTTCTGAACGGTCAATATACGGTGGGTTTGAAACCAATACATCTACATTAATGTTGTAATTAATGTAGGGTTCAAATATATCGCCAAGTAAGTAATCGACCGGACCATTATTTTCATTTAATATATTTTTGTTTTTCTCAGCGACGCTTAGAGCATTTTGAAATTTATCGCTCATGTATATGTGATTTTTAGAATGCTTTGCAAGCGACAAACCAATTGCGCCGCTTCCTGTACCAATGTCCGCAATTGTAATACCCTCGAGCGGTTCTTGTTCTAAAATAAGTGCAACAAGCTCTTCGGTTTCAAAGCGTGGGATCAACACATCCTCATTCACAATAAACGTCTCATCATAAAAATGTGCAAATCCAACGACATATTGATACGGCTCTCCATTTAATACACGTTTTAGAGAAGTTTCATACAAATCTTTTTGTGCAACATTCATTGGTTCGCTAAGTGCCAATGTATATTCAACATTGTACAGCTTGAACATATCCTGAAATAATAATGTCGCAATGCGTGGTTCTAAGCCGTGTCCCCTAAGCTGTTTTTCAGCTTGAAGCATAACAGACTGATTAGAAACTCGCATTATTTAAAGTCTCAAGTTTTGATGTTTGTTCTGAAATCGTTAAAGCATCGATAACTTCATCCAATTTACCGGCCATAATTTGATCAAGTTTTTGTATTGTTAAACCGATTCTATGGTCTGTTACTCGGCTTTGAGGATAGTTATACGTACGAATACGTTCAGAACGATCTCCTGTTCCAACAGCCGACTTACGTTGATCCGCATACTCTTGATGTGCTTCTTGCTGTTTTAAATCATACACACGTGCTTTTAAGACTTTCATTGCACGCTCACGGTTTTTGATTTGAGACTTTTCATCTTGTGACGTTACGACTGTACCTGTAGGTAAGTGTGTGATTCGCACTGCAGAGTCTGTCGTATTGACGTGCTGCCCACCTGCGCCACTTGAGCGATACGTATCAATTTTTAAATCTTCATTTCTAATTTCTACTTCTACATCTTCAACTTCAGGTAAAACTGCGACTGTGGCTGTTGATGTGTGCACACGCCCTTGAGATTCAGTGTCAGGTACACGTTGCACACGGTGTGCCCCATTCTCATATTTCAATTTTGAGAATGCGCCCTGTCCCTGAATCATAAAACTGATTTCTTTGAATCCGCCCTGCTCACTTTGTGTGGAATCAACCACTTCTGTTTTCCAACCTTGTGTTTCTGCAAACCGTGAATACATGCGGAACAAATCTCCTGCGAAAATTTGTGCCTCATCACCGCCGGCAGCACCACGAATTTCCATAATTACGTTTTTATCGTCGTTCGGGTCTGTTGGAATTAACAACACTTTTAGTTCTTGTTCAAGTCTAGGAATTATTTTTTCGCTCTCGTTAATTTCTTCTTTCAACATCTGAATCATATCTTTTTCATCTGTCTCGTTTAACATTTCCTTAGACTCTTCGATTGTCTCATTATGTTTTTTATATTCACGATATACATCGACTGTCTTTTGAAGATCGCTTTGCTCTTTAGAATACTCTCTCAGTTTGTTCGGATCGCTGACTACATCTGGGTCACTGAGCAGCTCGTTTAACTGCTCGTAGCGTTCTTCGATAATCTCTAGTTTATCAAACATGTTGTTCTCCTTCTTCTTATAAAAGTCCATATGATTATATCATAATTTGTATGATTTCTTCGCTCATAAAAAAACTAGAACGTAAACCACAATGTGGTTACGTCCTAGTTTATATTGTTCATTCTTATTAGTTATCTGATTTGAGGCCGAATTTTTTGTTGAACTTCTCAACACGTCCGTCTGCTGAAGCGAACTTCTGACGTCCAGTGTAGAATGGGTGACATTCGTTACAAAGTTCTACTGAAATGTCTTTGCCCAGTACTGAGCCTGTTTCAAATTCGTTACCACAAGAGCAAGTGACTTTGACTGTTTGATAATTTGGATGAATTCCTGTTTTCATAAATAATCTCTCCTTTGCCCTGGACCATCTGGAACAGAGTGATTCGCGTCTTACACGCGTAGCAATTAGTTATTATACACGCATATATTCTGAAAATCAAGCATTTGATTCACATTAAATAATCGGTTTACCTGTCTTCTTCGACTCGACCATTTTGCCTGCCAATACATCGAAAAACGCGTCGTTTGTCTTTGTTGATTTCAGCACCCTTAAGAAGCGCTCTGTAAAATCTGACGAGTCAGTGAATAGGTTTCTTAACTGCCATAATATATCGAGTTCTTTTTTATCGAGTAAAAGCTCTTCTTTACGCGTGCTCGAGCGACGAATGTCAATTGCCGGATAAATACGACGTTCACTTAAGTTGCGGTCTAGATGTAACTCCATGTTACCCGTCCCTTTAAATTCCTCATAGATTACATCATCCATACGCGAACCAGTATCGACAAGTGCAGTTGCTAATATTGTTAGGGAACCGCCTGCTTCTATGTTACGCGCAGCACCAAAGAAGTGCTTCGGACGATGTAGCGAAGCCGGATCAAGACCCCCGCTCAGCGTACGGCCACTCGGTGGTATAACCAAGTTATACGCACGTGCAAGCCGCGTGATAGAGTCCATTAAAATAATGACGTCTTCACCCATCTCCACCAGGCGTTTTGAACGTTCCAGTACTAACTCAGCAACTTTCACGTGATGCTCCGGTGGCTCATCGAACGTCGAATGTACAACGTTTGCTTCAACAACAGAACGTTCAATGTCCGTCACCTCTTCTGGCCGCTCACCAATTAACAAGATAAAAAGCTTCGAATCCGGATGATTCGTTGTAATCGAATTTGCGATTTCTTTTAAGAGGGATGTCTTACCAGCCTTTGGCGGCGCCACGATTAATCCACGTTGACCGAAACCAATCGGTGTAACGAGATCCATTATACGTGTCGATATTTCTCTTGGACTATTTTCTAAACGGATGTGCTGATCCGGATATAAAGGCGTCAACGCTTGGAAGTGCGGGCGTTTCTTAATTTGTTCAGCATTTAAATCATTGATAAAGTCGACCTGCAATAAACCATAATATTTCTCATTGTCCTTAGGTTTACGCACCTTACCCGTCACCTTATCGCCTTTTTTTAATTCAAAACGACGAATTTGGGATGCAGATATATAGATGTCCTTTTCCCCTTTAGAGAAATTGACTGTTCTTAAGAAACCAAAACCATCTTGTTGGATATCGTCTAAAACACCCTCCATATAATAGTTTCCGTCTTTCTCCATCTCTTTCTCCATTACAGCTAATACAAGTTCTTTCTTGTTAAGACGGCTGTAGTTTTGGAGATTAAGTGCTTTTGCTTGTTCTGTAAGTTCTTTTGTTGTGTTATTGCGATAATATTCGTCAAAAGACTTATACTTCATGTCTGCCATAACGAGTATGTCACTTCTCTTTCCTTTAATTGTTCTTATTTGGTTTAAATATGTATCGGATAATTATATAGGAGGTTTTAAAAAGATAAATTGTGGTCTTCTTCACCGGAGAATAATTACAAGTCTGTATTGTACATGATACATAAAAATTTATAAAGCCTTAACGCCAAACTGTAAATGAAGTAGTACATCCTTATTGGTATGCACTACTTCTTGTACTATTAGTCTTCTAACACCATGTTTGGTTTTTTATCGAGTCTGTGTGTCCCATTGATAAAACGAAGTGTACCACTTTTTGCTCTCATGACGATTGAAGATGTTTCAGCATGCTGACCTTTAAAGCGCACACCACGCATCAACTCACCTTCGGTTACAGCTGTTGCAGCAAAAATTGCATCATCACCTGTAACTAGGTCGTCTAAGTATAATTTTTGGTCTGGGTCAATTCCCATCTCTTTACAACGCGCACGTTCCTCGTCACTGTGCGGATAGAGTCTTGCCTGGAAATCCCCACCCATACATTTCATTGCAACAGCAGCAATTACACCTTCTGGTGCACCACCTGAGCCAAGTAACATATCAACACCTGTCCAATCAAAACACGTGTTTACTGCTGCAATCACGTCACCATTATCAATCATCTTAATACGTGCATCACACGCACGAATTTCATCGATTAATTGCTGATTACGCTCACGCTTTAAAATAGTAACTGTGACTTCAGAAACTGATTTGTTCTTTGCTTTTGCGACCGCTTCAATGTTCTCTCTAACACTCGCATCCAAATCAATGACACCAAAACAATCCGGGCCAACGGCAATTTTATGCATGTACATATCGGGTGCATGGAGAAGATTCCCTTTATCTGCAACAGCAAGCACTGTCATTGCATTCCAACCGCCACTTGCAACGATGGAAGTTCCTTCAAGTGGATCTACTGCGATGTCGATGTGTGGGCCGTCTCCAGTGCCTAACTCCTCACCGATATACAGCATCGGCGCTTCATCCATCTCACCTTCACCAATGACCACCGTTCCATTCATCGGAATTGTGTCGAACACTTTTCTCATAGCTGTTGTTGCAGCATCATCGGCAGCATCCTTTTGACCCTTACCTACCCATCTTGCGCTTTGTAAGGCAGCAGCTTCCGTAACACGCACGAGCTCCATCGACAAACTTCTTTCCATTAATAAATCCCCCTTGAAATGTCCAAAACTTTTCTTAATTGTAACACAAAAAAAGTTGCATAATATAGAGTGAATTTACGAGTCTGCGATTGGTTCACGCCATATATCCGCACCAACACTGCTTAGTTTTTTCACAATATCCGTATAGCCTCTATCGATATGGCTAACATTGTGAATCGTCGTCACACCGTCCGCCATAAGGCCTGCAATCAGCAGTGAAGCACCTGCTCGCAGGTCACTCGCTGAAACATCGGCACCTCGTAACTGAGATGGATAAATAATAGCAGAACCACTATTGTTTTCAATCTTCCCATTCATACGAGACAGTTCATCCACATGTCTAAACCTTGCCGGATAAATTGTCTCGGTAATTTTACTTGGCGCGTCACCCAGGAATAAGAGCGGGGTAATCGGTTGTTGAAGATCGGTTGCAAACCCAGGGTACACCTGTGTTTTCACATTGATCGGATACACTTCTTTTGGTCTCGAGATCACAGCATAGTCATCGTGAATATCGACATTGACACCAAACTCTGTCAGTTTTGCAGTCAATGATTCCAAGTGCGTCGGGATAATGTTTCGAACAGTGAAGTTCTCACCCATAGCTGCACCGGCAATCATGTATGTGCCTGCTTCAATACGGTCTGGGATAATATTATGACGCGTACCAAACAGTTCCTCTACACCTTTAATTTTTATCGTATCTGTACCCGCACCACGGATGTCTGCACCCATATTATTAAGCAGTGTTGCGACGTCAACTATTTCAGGTTCTTTTGCGACGTTCTCTAAAATAGTGCGTCCTTTAGCCATGCACGCAGCGATCATAATATTAATCGTTGCACCGACAGAAACGACGTCAAAGAAAATTGTTGCGCCCGTCAGTTTTTCTGCTTCTAAATACATCGCGCCATGTTCATTACGCACAGTGACACCCAGTGCTTCAAAACCTTTGATGTGCTGGTCTATCGGACGCGGCCCAAGTGGACAGCCTCCCGGCAAACCAATCACACAGCGCTTAAAACGCGCAAGCAAAGAACCCATCATATAATATGATGCGCGCAACGATTGTACTTTTTGGTTCGGCAGCGGTACATTTTCAGCATTAGAACTATTCACTTTTAGTGTTGTGCCGTCTAAAGTGGTTTCCACGTTTAAATCATTCAGTAAACTCATCAATGTTTCAACATCGGAAATTTCCGGCAGGCCCTCTAATACAACATCACCACTCGATGCTAAAATTGACGCTGGAATAAGTGCAACCGCACTATTTTTTGCACCACTAATACTCACTTCGCCAGTGAGCTTTTTGCCACCACGGACTTTTATCACTTCTTTTGTCATTATATAAATCTCCTAACTCACTGAATTCAAGCATCTATTGATTCCAATCTGCTAAAAACTTCTCGATTCCCTGATCTGTTAACGGATGCTTCGTCAACTCTTTCAAGACTTTGTATGGAATCGTTGCGATATGTGCACCACGAATTGCCGCGCCATGAACATGCGTTTTGTCGCGGATTGAAGCTGCAATAATCTCTGTCTCAATACCATGCACATTGAAGATATAAGAAATATCTTCAATAATCTGCAGCCCGTCAAGCCCAATGTCATCCAAGCGCCCTATAAACGGTGATACATACGTCGCACCTGCATGTGCTGCTGTTAATGCCTGAACTGTATTAAATACTAATGTCACATTTGTTTTTATATTTTCTTCAGATAAAACCTTAACGGCCTTCATACCTTCATCTGTCATCGGAATCTTCACGATAATATGTTCGTGGAGTGCTGCAAGCGCACGCCCTTCTTCAATCATACCATTTGCGTCGAGCGCAATCACTTCACCACTGACAGGTCCATCTACAAGATTTGCAATATCAACTAAGCGCTCATGAAAAGAAATACCTTTTTCCTTCGCTACAAGTGATGGATTGGTCGTCACACCACTCAAAACACCCCATTCAAATATCTCATGAATCTCGTCTATGTTTGCCGTATCTATAAAGTATTTCATTTAAGCGTCTCCTTACATAGTGTTTCTCTCATTATAGTTTAAGTTGTAATTATATTAAAGATTTTGACATCACTGTCACCAAATCTTAAACTTTTAGTAATGGAGGGGTTTCATGGATAAAATACTGCATACACAATTCACACATATTTTAAATGGTATTAACCAGCAATCAGATGAAATAGAAATGGCGGGCAGGCTGCTCGCGCAGGCTGCTTTTGGGCAGGGAAATATATATGTACGCGGATTTGGGGATTTGGAATTATTAGAAGCTTGGATAGCAGAAAGCGAAACAGCTCTGCCGCGTACGGGCCCATTCGAAGGCATCGCACCAATTACTACAGCAGACCGCGTACTCGTATTAAGTAAGTTTATTGATGAACCGCTCGTGACCTTCTTACAGGAACTCGACGAAGTCGGAATTGAGTACGTTTTAATTTGCAATCGGAAGAACCCCGTGACTGAAGTTGAGTTTGATTTTGACACTGTTCATCACTTTATCGATTTAAAGTCACCGCGCGAAGTCATTCCGACACCTGACTTAGATCGCATCGTTAATCCGTATGTCATGTCGTTCATGTATGTATATTTTCAGATGTATGCCCTCGTGATGGAGATGGGCGAAGGGTAGCGGATGGGGTTTGGGATCGCGCCAATGAGAACGCTCGGTTGGCAAGATAGACCATTGAGCGCGCCAGGGAGGGCGCTCGCTGCTACAAAAGAGACGGAACCGTTGCAATGAGAATCCTCGCTGCACCAAAACAGGCGGAACCGTTGCAACGAGGGCGCTCGCTGCACCAAAACAGGCGGAACCGTTGCAACGAGGGCGCTCGTTGCTACAAAACAGGCAGAACCGTTGCAACGAGAACGCTCGCTGCTTCAAAACAGGCAGAACCGTTGCAACGAGAACGCTCGTTGCAACGCCCAATCACAAATCACTTCAATTTAACCAAAAAAGTCCACACCATCAAAATGATGGCGTGGACTTTTACAAATTATTCCCCTATCCCCGCATCAATTAATCCTTGGAATAGTGGATGTGGGCGTGTTGGGCGTGATTTAAATTCTGGATGGAACTGGACTGCCATGAAGTATTTGTGGTCGCGTAGTTCAATCATCTCAACCAAACGTCCGTCTGGTGATGTTCCGCTAAACACAACGCCGACCTCTTCTAATGCTTCTCTGTACTCATTATTAAACTCATAACGATGGCGATGGCGTTCCTCTATCTCTTTTTCGCCATAGAGTTCCATTGCTTTTGTACCTTCAGCAATGACACATGGGTAGTTGCCAAGTCTTAACGTGCCACCTAAATCAATAATATCTTTTTGATCTGGCATCAGGTCAATAATTTTGTGTGGTGTCTCTGGTGCAAGTTCGCTTGAGTGTGCATTTTCATAACCCACGACATTGCGTGCAATCTCAACTGAAGCAAGCTGCATTCCTAAACAAATGCCAAGGAATGGCACATCATTTTCACGTGCATATTTAATTGCGACCATCTTACCTTCTACACCGCGCTCGCCAAATCCACCTGGGACAATAATAGCATCAGACCCGCCGAGTCGTTCGACGACGTTCTCTTCTGTCAATTCTTCAGAGTGTACCCAGTCAATTTCAACATCTGCATAACGTGTATATCCTGCATGTCTCAATGATTCTGCAACTGAAAGGTAAGCGTCTTGCAGTGCTACGTATTTACCGACAAGTGCAACTCTCACAGTCTTATCAACGTGCTTCAGGTGTTCAATTAAAGATTTCCATTCTGTTAACTCTGCCACACGCTCTGTGCTTAGGCCAAATTTTTCTAACACTATCGTGTCTGCATTTTGCTCTTGCAAACGCAGTACAATATTATAGATTGTCTCTTCATCGCGTGCTTCAATTACGTTTTGTTCTTGAATATCACAGAATAACGCAATTTTATCTTTTAATTCCTGACCCATTTCATATTCAGTACGCACAACAATCATATCCGGCTGAATACCAAGTCCGCGCAGCTCTTTTACGCTGTGCTGTGTAGGCTTTGTTTTCATTTCACCAGCTGCTTTTATGTATGGAAGTAGCGTGCAGTGGATGTACATCACATTCTCGCGTCCAAGGTCGCTCTTAATTTGACGAATTGCTTCAATGAATGGCAATGACTCAATATCACCAATCGTACCGCCAATTTCAGTAATGACGATGTCGGCATTTGTCGCTTCGCCAGCTTTTAATAAACGGGACTTAATTTCATTTGTGATGTGGGGAATCACTTGTACTGTACCGCCTAAATAATCGCCGCGTCGTTCTTTTTTCAACACTTCAGAATACACTTTCCCTGCTGTCACATTCGAAAATTTGTTTAACCTTATGTCAACAAAACGCTCATAGTGACCTAAGTCAAGATCGGTCTCAGCGCCGTCTTCTGTAACGAACACCTCACCGTGTTGGTATGGGCTCATCGTCCCTGGATCCACGTTTAAATATGGATCGAATTTCTGAATGGTTACTTTGTAACCTCTATCTTTTAGCAAACGTCCAAGTGATGCTGCCGTAATTCCTTTTCCTAATGACGACACAACGCCACCTGTAACGAAGATAAACTTTGTCATAAATGTCCTCCTGCTTGAATTAATAATAAAAAAACTCCCTTTCACAACCGGTGAAAAGGAGCAAGTTAATAATCCCATAATTTTGGGAGCCCAAGTAGAATTTTATCATGTGGGCAAGCTTTGTCAACTGAAAACTGCTAGATTAGATGGCTTCGTCGTCATCATCGTCATAGTTATCTTCTAGGTCATCCGTATCATCATATTCTATTTCTGTTGCACCTTCTTCTACTGTGTCATCCAAGTCTGTGTCTTCATCCACAGTTTCATCATCATCTGATTCTTTGAAGAAATCATCGTCGTCTTCATCAGGCTCTATTTCTTCTTCATCATCAGCTGCAAGTTCAAACTTATGAATTGTCGGTGAGATTTTTTCAGAGATGTCGCTTACAGAATACCAGTCACGAAGTCCCCATATCCCATCACCTGTTGATAAAAATCTACCGTCTGTATTTAAATCTGTATAAAACTGAGAAACACGCTTCTCAATTTCATCATCTGAATATCCACCAACCGCTTTAAACTTATCGATAATATCGTAGAGGTCCGTATCTTTGCCTACGTCTTGTAAAAAAATGTAGGACATATCGATGAATGAACTCTCATCCATCATCTCTTTTGTATATGAATCAATTCTCACAGCTTTCTTCCCCTCCGCACACAAATTCTTAAAACAGTTTAACTTGTATCTTCAATAGTTGCAACATATTATTTAATGTATTTTTTAAATTGCAAATCGTCATCGGTAAATTTAGAGTAGCCAACCTTTTCCAGGAGACCACTATCCGCTTTTATGTCTCTGCCGTCAACCAAAATAACTTCTATATTATTATCGGTGCGCCTCAACAATGCCGGGAGTTGTCTCAGTGCACTCGTAGCATAACCTTTGCCGCGCTCATCTACATCTATTTCTATGTGTTTGATAGTGAAGTCTATGTCTTCAGTGACGCCTTTAATATACCCGATTGACGATTTATGATCCAATATGATGTCTGCCTTAAATTCGGTGTGCTGCATGTCTTGTTTAAGTTTAATATTATGGACATAATCTTGATTTAAATCTAAATAATATAGACGTTCTTCACCAATAGGCCCGTGCTCTTTTATCGCAACGTTGTTAAAACCCGCGCGCTCATATAGACTCCACGCAGCTTCATTGTCACCGTCAACCACTAAGTAAAAATGCTCTAAGTCACCAAAATTTGCCTGAACATAGGACGGCAGCTGCATCGCAATCATCGTGCCGTAGCCGCGGCCTTGAAATGACTCATTCACAGATAAAGAACGAATATAAATGACGTCTTCAGGTGTCGCATACCCGACATGTTGATAGTTTTTATGTAATTGAAAGAAACCGACGATATCATCATCACTATTTAAGACAACGACAGGATATTTATCCTTATCATCCAGTGCGGCATCTAATATTTCTACAGGGAGACTTGTGAACGCATGCTGTGCCTCTGAGAGTTTGAAATTTTCCAGTGCTTCTCTATCACTTTCCTGATACGGTCTCATCGTAATTTGTTCCATTATGTCATCTCCTCGTGTTATTAATAATATTGTTATCCTTATTTATACCATACTTTTATTTGCAATCCCCTGCCTTTTTAGAGAAAGGTTAACATGTTATGATAATACAAAAAAAGCAGGTGCAGCAAAATGAAAATAGGTATCGATGCTGGTGGTACACTTATAAAGGTTGTTTATGATGATGCAGAAGGGCGCGTCTATTATAAAATACCCACACGTGAAATAGAAGCACTGATTGCAGATCTAAATGAGAATCATCCCGATGCAGAATATTATATAACAGGCGGAGGCGCTGAGCGCTTTAAAGCTCAATTAACCGGGACGGTATTTATTTATGAAGAGTTTGATGCCACATTCACAGGCTTACAGCTCATGCTGAAAGAACAAGATTTACACCTTGATAGCTTTGTATACTTGAACGTCGGTACGGGGACCAGTATACATTATGCTGAAAATAATCAACAGCAGCGCATCGGCGGTTCTGGCGTCGGCGGCGGGACATTGCTTGGTCTTTCTCAATTGCTCGTGGGATCAAGTGACTTTGATGAGGTCATTGCGCTTTCCAAAGAAGGAAATCGTGATCATGTTGATCTAAAAGTTAAGCATATTTATGGAGATGCCGAGCCACCGATTCCGGGAGATTTTACTGCAAGTAATTTTGCGTATGTACTTGAAAACACTACCGATATTAGTGCTGCCGATAAAGTACAGGCGGTCGTCGGTTTAGTTGCTGAAACAGTAATGACAATAGGACTTGCTGTCGCAGAGCGCCAAAATATATCAGATATCGTATTTATTGGGTCAACATTTAATAATAACGATGTGATGCGTGACATTATTAAGCGCTACGGTGAGTTGCTTGGCGCACGCCCGCATATTATCGAAAACGGTGAATTTTCAGGTGCACTCGGCGCTATTTACGTATAACAACCGTTTGATTATCTATCTGCAGCAAATGAATATCACTTTTAAACGCACGCGCAAGTAAATGACTATCGACAGTATCAATAGGTGCAGCCGTCGTGAGAAACTGACCATCGCTCATAACAGTCAGCGTGTCTGCGTATGTCATTGCGAGGTTCAGATCATGAATACTTGCAATGACTGTTTTTTCTTTTGCTTCCTCTTTCAGCCAATCCATGATCATATACTTATGGTTAATATCCAGGTGCGCTTCAATTTCATCTGCAATAATTATCGGTTTATTTTCATTTCTCACCTGCGCACAGATGACCCGCTTAAACTCCCCGCCGCTGAGTGTCGTAATAGACTGCTCTAAAACTTCCGAAACACCAAAGTATTCTGCACTTTCTGAATGTTTCTTCTTACTTGTCATATGTATGTAGTCCCGTACAGAAATGCCAAAGCGTGGATTGTCCTGCGGAATAAAGCTCATCACTTCACTTGTATCATTAAGCATATACCCGTCCACACTTATAGAGCGGGATTTTATCTTTTCACTAAACCCTATCAGGCCGTGTAACAGCGCAGTTTTACCAGCACCGTTCGGACCGATGATAATGTGTAATCCACGGTCAAATACAGCATGATTTAATGAGATTGAAAATATCGGTAATTGAACCTTTAACTGATTAATTTCTAACATACACTGGTCCTCACTAGAATAAATGTCATAACTTTCATATAATAATTATAGATGAAAGTTTATTTTTGCGCATTGTTACTTACATATCATTCTGCTTGAATAGGAGGATACGCATGCGACACATCATTCTTATAATTTTCTTAGTATTCCTTGTTGGATGTTCTCCCACCCGGCCGGATTACATCACGTTTGAACGTTCCGAAACAGATATCACTGACACTGCTGACGACATAGAATTCGAAGAAGTGGATGTTGAACCAATCGATGTGTCTCAGAGCAATTTTGGTGGCTCATTTTTCAGTGGGACATTCGAATATCGAGGCATTACTTTGCACTCATCCTATGAACAAATGGTTGCACGATTTGGGCAGCCTGCAAGTGAAGCGTTTGGAATAGATGGTGTGTATTATGATTATGAACATATCGGCTTTAACTTCCCACAGTCTGTGGACGATGTTGAAGATCCGAGTGAACTTAGAATTAACGGCTTCATTGTGCCTGTGGATGATATGAGTAAAGTCGAAGCGGTAAACACATTCGGCTGGCCGATTAACGATGACGTCATCAACTTTAGAATGGATTACAGTAATCGTGGTTCCGGTGATAAAACGATTCTCATGAACTATGATTGGCAGGATAATATTACAGAAATGATTTACTATAACGACACATTCGAATCGACTGAATTGTACAATCAGGATCAAGAATATATTGAGAGTTTGAATAATGACGATGAAGACGAAGAAGAAGATGATGATTAATTAAAAAATAAAAAGCCGGTTTCTTATGGTGAAGCATTTTATGTTGTAATGAATAGTGGGCCGTCCTTCATTGTTAATAACCCAAATTTAAATTACCGCACGGGTCTGCTTGTCACATCGATTGGTGCAATACTAAGCCTAGCTGCTTCTATGCTGATTATTCACTTTAGAAAAAGAATATAAAAAAAGCCTAGCTTCTTATTCTTTAAGAAACTAGGCTTTCTATTTTGTTTATAATTTTTCGCCGTTCAAATATGCAGAAACTTCTGCTTCGGCACTCAACGAGTTAACCGCTGAACAGTATTTGTCTCTTGATAACTCCGCTGCACGCAATACATCTTTTCCAGCAACATCGCCTTCAACAACAACCTTAATCTCAAGATGCACAAATTTTTGTGGATAATCTTCCTGACGCTCACCTTCAACTTCAACAACTAATTTTTCCACTTGATCAAATTTGTGACGCAGAATATGTTTAATATCAATCGACATACATCCCGCGACACCATGCAACAACATTTCCATTGGCGAGTGACCTTCTCCGCTTCCGCCGATATTTGCAGGTCCCTCCATTAACACTTTTTCATTTGTACGTGAACCAACCGCTTCGAACTTTGCGTCTCCAATCCATTCCGTTCTACTTTTCATATACAAATCTCCTTTTAGTATGACTCTAATCAGTATATCAAAATACAATACAGTTTAAATGTTTATGCTTTCAGTTTCGAAGGCGTGCATATCAGTTGGGCAGATCACATATAAATCGTTATTATAGTAATGTACATGTCTTATTTTTATCTATTATATCGCTATATTTACGAGGAGATGGACGTATGAAACTATTCACACCTTATTCTATAAAAGATTTAGAATTGAAAAACCGGGTCGTTATGGCACCGATGTGTCAATACAGTGCAAAGGACGGCGTTGTGAACGATTGGCATCACGTGCACTATACGTCCCGTGCAGTTGGCGGCGTTGGTTTGATTATAGTCGAGATGACAAACGTAGAGCCGGACGGCCGTCTAACAGATGGCTGCTTAGGTTTGTGGAACGACGAACAAACTGAAGCATTAAAGAAAATTGTAGATGCAGCGCACAGTCATGATGTAAAAATCGGTATCCAAATTGCACATGCAGGTCGTAAATCAACGATCGCGGAAGTTCCGGTCTCTTCAACAGGTGAGGCATTCAGCGATAAGTATAAAACACCACATGAACTGACGACTGAAGAAGCGGAGGCAATGGTAGAAAAGTTTAAAGACGCAGCACGCCGTGCAGTTGAAGCCGGTTTTGATACAATAGAAATTCACGGTGCACACGGTTACTTAATTCATCAATTCCAGTCACCATTATCGAATAACAGGGATGATAAGTATGGACGTGACCGCAGTTTATTTGGTGTAGAGGTTGTTAAAGCTGTGAAATCAGTTATGCCAGAGGATATGCCACTTATATTTAGAACATCGGCATATGAATTTGCTGAAGGCGGTGCTGACCTTGATTACGGCATCGAGATGAACAAGCGCTACGTTGAAGCTGGTGTCGATATGATTCATGTTTCAGCAGGCGGTGAAGGTGCACCATCTAAAGCACGTTTTGACGGTGCTTACCCAGGTTATATGTTAGACTTTGCAAAAGGCGTTAAAGACGCATGCGATGTACCTGTAATTTCGGTTGGTATATTAGATGATAAAAGCATGGCAGAATATGCAGTTGCTTCAGGCGCAAGTGATTTAGCAGCACTCGGGCGTGCACTACTTCGCGATCCTTACTGGGTGCTCAATCAAGCGTGGGAAACTGATAAAGAATCACGCGACTTTATCCCGAAACAATACGAACGCGGATACTACTAATTTATTTAAGACGATAGGATGATGCACATGAAAAAGATAATGACAGTATCAGCCATCACATTATTATTAGTTGGATGTTCTGATGACGAAGCGGACAGAGGTATGACCATTGATGAACTTGTCTTAGTTAAGAATGAAATTGTTGCAGAAGAGGCTGCTTTAGCTGAGGAAGAGGCTGAAGATGCGGTTGAAGAAGTTGTAGAAGAGGACGAGGAAGAAGAAGAGGTTGAAGTTGCTGAGGAAGACGAGACTGAAGAAGAAGTCGATGAAGATGCAGTCGAGGTTGGCGTGAATCTATTCGACCCTTCAACTGTGGAACAAGGTAGATGGTTGGCTTATGACGGCCAAGTTAGAACAGATAATAGCGATATGGTTCTTTCAAGTAGCATCGAATATGATCCATCTCTTACTTATGCAATTAATACTTCTGCTTATGTCTCTTACCTTGAAGATGACCGTTTCATAGAAACCATTCGTTATTCAGATGTAACCAATGAGCGGTTAATTGAACCAAGAGATGCTGCTAACAATATACGCATTAGTATTCCTGCATCTCGTGCAAATGATTTTGAGATAATAGTAAAATAGTGTTTTGGTTTTGAGCGTGTTGGGTCACTGTGAAATGACAGTGACCTAATTCATTGCCTAAAGCGTCACTGTGAAATGACAGTGACCCAATTCAGTGCCTAACGCGTCACTGTGAAATGACAGTGACCCAATTCACTGCCTAAAGCGTCAATGTGAAATGACAGTGACCCAATTCAATGCCTAACGCGTCACTGTGAAATGACAGTGACCCAATTCACTACCTAAAGCGTCAATGTGAAATGACA
>JBGYPO010000044.1:0-42054 GCA_041838435.1 Aliicoccus sp.
AATAATACACAGATTCAAAACTTAATCGAACTTCACATTATGGAGAGCCTGGGTAACGAAAAGGGTTATGAATTCACAGATGAAGACATTGAGGAAGCTAAGGATGATTTCAACTCACAATTCTCGGATACTGAAAACTATACGAACGCACAAGAGCTTGCAGGTGATGATTTTGACGATAAATTCACAACATTTATTGTTCAGCGCATGACAATCGATGCAATCATTGATGACTTAAGAGCAATGGCGGAACAAGAATTTCCGAACACACGTGAAGAAGATATCATCTATGAAGCGGGTAAAGAGTATCAATTATTGCTTGCCGATCAGCGGGATGATCATCAAATCAAGGTCTTTAATGATTTTGATGAGTAGTATAAGTGAATATATTAACTTGAATCACAATTAACTGATAGTGAAGATACTATTGTTAATTGTGATTTTTTATCGTTTACAATTTGTGTATTGTTTAGAGATATTTCATACGGGAATATTCCTAATATCAAGTAAACACGTGGAGGCGTACTGATTTATGAAAATTATAAAAACTGGAATTGGTGTGACGTTGATGTCAATTCTGGCATTTAACTTCAACGGGGATAACAATGCTGTCGCACAAGATGAAGACGTGTCAGAGGATATTACTGTCGATGAAATAATAGAAAACGGATATGAGGCACAGGAAGATATTGAAACACTATATCTTGAAACAGTTATTCATGTCGACTATGAAGGCCAGGAAGAGGAGTCTGTTACAAGAGAATGGTTTAAACAAGATGGTGACACAGTACTTTCCAGAACTGAGATTGAAAGTCCCGATGGACAAATCACCTTAATGGTAAATAACGGGTCAGAAGCCATCTCATATACAGAAGGTGATGACGTTGCATTTCAAACGGATATATCATCACTTTCTCTGGAAGTAGATGGTGAGTCTGAACCGATAAGCCAAGTGTTCACGGTGTCTGCTTATTTAAATTCATTACAAGATGTGTTTGATGTCTCTGTAGAAGGTATTGAAACAGTAAATGAGCGTGAAGCATACCTGCTGTTGTTAGAACCGAACATGGAGTCTGAAGGTACTTTAATTACAACACCGACTCAGATGTGGGTGGACACAGAATACTATATCATTTTAAGACAGCAGATGAATGAGGATGAAGTGGATTCTGAAATGTCGTCTGAATTCGTTGAAATGATTGTGAATGAAGAAATTGACGATACAATATTCGAGCTTGAGCTGCCGGATGATGTTGAAATCGTAGATAATATGGAAGAGATTGATGCACCTGAAGAGGATGCAGATGAAGATACGGAATAAGGCGTTATAACGCTATTTTAAAAATTACCACGCGCTACACATCGTGTGGTTTTTTCTTGTTTATGTGTACTTATAATGATGTGATTTGTAAAAGATTGACTCTAAGCAATTTTGACCATTATTGATTTGAATTCACTTATAATTATAATGTGAACAAACATTATGGAGGGTATAAGTATGAAAGCAGCAGTTTGGTATGATAAGAAAAATGTAAAGATCGAAGAACGCGAATTAAAAAGCGTTGGTGAAAATGATGTGAAAGTGAAGATTGCATGGAGTGGTATTTGTGCAACTGACTTACACGAATATGAATACGGTCCTATTTTATAATACCGACTGAAGACGCACATCCGGTGACGAATGAAAAAGCACCACTTGTGCTCGGACATGAATTCTCAGGTGTCGTTGAAGAAGTGGGTTCAAATGTATCAAATGTTAAAGTTGGAGACCGTGTCGCAGTTTATCCGTTAACGACGACTGGTGATAATGAAGATAATGTTGACCGTTATTACGAGTTCTTCTCAATGGGACTTCACACAGATGGTGGATTTGCTGAGTATGCCGTTACAAGTTCAGATAACGCTGTGAAAATTCCTGATGCATTACCGTTGGATAAGGCAGCTGTTACAGAGCCATTCTCTGTTGCTACACAGGCTGTTAAAGACTCAGGTGTGTCTGAAGGTGACGTTGTTGCAGTATTTGGAGCAGGTCCAATTGGATTATTTACAATCGCAGCAGCTGTTGCACGCGGCGCAAAAGAAATCTTTGCGTTTGACTTATCGAACGAGCGTTTAGAAAAAGCGAAAGAGGTCGGTGCAACATACGCAGTGAATTCAGGTGAACATAATCCTGTAGAATTCATTAAAGAAAAATATCCAAAAGGTGTCGACGCTTCACTTGAAGTTGCCGGCGTTAAAATTACATTTGACCAGGCAATCGCTTCAACAAAACCACTGGGTAAAGTTGTAGTTGTTGCAATGCACGGTAAAGATTTTGAATTCAACCCTGTGCAGCTTATGTTATCAGGTGTCTCTTTATCATCTTCACTTGGTTATTCAAGAGAGACTTTCAATGAAGTGCTTGAGCAATTAATCGACGATAAAGTGAACGTAGACCCAATCATTACTAATAAAATAGAATTAGATGATCTAGTAACAGAAGGCTTTGAGCGCTTACCGAAAGATTTAAGCGAAGCAAAAGTACTTGTTAAGTTAAGCGGAGAACTATAATACGTTGACACCCCATCTGCCATAAGGCTTTTGGGGTGTTTAAATTTACTCGGATTGAAAGGTGCTATACTAGTCATAATATTTAAATAGGGGGAAATATCTATGGGAAATTTTGAAATTAATGTAGATCAGCGACTCTTTACTTTTGATAAGGTGCATACGCCTGCGTTACGAGTGAATCCGGGAGATACGGTTAAATTTAATACGATTGATTGTTTCTCCGGACAAATTAAAACAGAATCGGATCTTGTTGGCGGCATCGACTTTGATCAGGTCAACCCTGGTACAGGTCCTTTATATGTAGAAGGTGCAGAACCCGGTGATGTGCTGAAAGTTCACATTGATGACGTCACTGTTGCAGATTACGGCGTTGCTGTCACATATGGTGTTGGGCATTTAAAAGATAACTCTGAGATCCGTACAAAAATTGTGAAGATAGACAATGAACGCGGTGTGGCACTTTTCAATGATATTGAAATACCGCTGCACAAGATGATTGGAGTAATCGGTGTAGCTCCAGGTGGAGATGCAATTGGATGCGGCCGCATCGGAGATCATGGCGGGAACATGGATAACCGTTTAATTCAGAAAGGGGCAACATTATACTTTCCCGTGAGTGCACCAGGTGGCTTGTTACAAATCGGAGACCTACATGGTGCGATGGGTGACGGAGAATTAGATGGAGCAGGGCTCGAGTGCAGTGGTTCTGCGACAGTTACAGTGGACGTTATTAAGGGTGTGCATTTAGATCGACCTGTAGTTGAAACTGATGAACGTTGGTATACAACTGCGGCCAGAGACACTTATGAAGAAGCATTAGCTTTATCCATGCAGGATTTACAGCGCTTAATGCGTGAACCGTACGGTTGGGACAATACCGATATCGATTTATACCTAAGCCTGGATGGACATGTTGAAATCAACCAGGGTGCCGACCTTGATGCTATGCAAATAAGCTTGCGTGTCGGTATTCCAAAGCAAGAAGGAAAAGATTTGATATAGACCGCGTGCGTCAACCCGGGATTTTTGTGTCTGGTGCACGTGAAACTAATCGTCGTGTGCGGCAACTCGCGATTTTCCATTCTCCCGCACACAAAACGACTCTACGTGTGCGGCAGCTCGCGATTTTCCATTCTCCCGCACATAAAACGACTCAGCGTGTGCGGCAACTCGGGATTTTCCTTTCTCCCGCACATAAAACGACTCAGCGTGTGCGGCAACTCGGGATTTTACACCCTGCCGCATACGTTTTTAATTTTCACTGGAATACCATAGAGGTATCACCCGTGTGAAATTCTCATATTGCTTAAATATCGATTCTGTTTGACGTTGCATCGTCGTTATTTCAGCTTCTCCAAATGCCATTGCCCAAGGCAAGGCAGAAAGCGCATTGGTCGCGATATACAAGCATAACATTTCCCAAAATAATCTAGGTATATCGCCGTCAAAGTAACTATCTACAAGTCCTGAGGCAAACTTAGGACTGACATCATACGAGAAGGGCAGACGGTTAAACTCTTCCCATGGATCTCCAATGTCATGACGATCAAAGTCAATGATGTACAGTGTCTGATTATCACCGATTAACATATTACCCAGATGATAATCACCATGATGAACGGCTTGTTCAACTTTAGATAACTTTGTTCGAAGCTCGTCAATTCTCTGCAACATCAACACGTCGTCCTCGTACTTAAGCTCACAATCCTCATACATCTTGAGCTTTTTATCGATTTTCTGATTGAATAGCGTATCCCAGTCATCACGCGGTTCTACCGTGCTTGAAAACTGATGTATCTGTTTTAAATATTGACCCGCACGTACACCGAACTGATATTGTTCTTTCTCACTATAATCTAAAATAGATGCTTCAGCGTCATGTGCCTCCAGCCATTCGAGCAGGATAAAATATTTCTTGTCATCCAAACACGGACCGTGTGCAATTAATCGTTGTGTCGGGATATTTTTATCTATCGCCTGTTTAATAATGTTAACCTGTCGGATGCATCGCGGTGCATTCGCAGCATCTGATAACCGTAAGAGATACTCTTTGTTATCTTCAGATTTCACTATATATTTATCATCATCCGACCATCCCTTATCGAACGGTTTTACACTCACTACGTGATATGGTGAGAGCATTTCTTTAATGTCATCAATCATGGTATCCTCCACTCAAATAGAAAACCACCTAACGAGATTAGATGGTTAAATTTGTTCTTCTGTTACTTGTTTTATATGCTGATATGATTCGGCTAACATAATTGTATCTTCCGCCAGTTGCGGGATACGTGTTAAGACATTTTCATTTATAATTTCATATTGGTAAAAATCTTTTTCTTCTATAAACACAAATGAGTGGACAATTTGTGCTTTCATAAATGACAATATCGGTTTTAACTGCTGCTCAGCTACTAAATAGTGTTTTGATGATCCTGCAGTTACCAGGAAGCTGACCACTTTGTTTAACAATGCCTGCTGCGGTAATAAATCAAATACGTTTTTAAGTGCTGCCGGGATAGATGCCTGGAAAATCGGCGTTCCGATAATCACTGCATCCGCTTCTATAATTTGATCGATGACATACTTTGTGTCACCTTCATAATCAGTATGATTTCGTCCATCGCAGAATTGCATGTCGCGTTCTGCTAAATCTAAGGTAACTGTTTCAACGTTAGGAAACTGTTTTTCAATCTCTCGATTTACATAATCTAAAGCCTTTCTCGTTTTAGTTCCTATATTCGAACCAGATAAAAGAACCACCTTCATATATTACCAGTCCTATTCTTTATTTGTATATGTATTTAGTATTTACAATCCACTAAAATGTTACACCACCCAGGAGTGATTCACAAACTTATTGACCGTTTCATCCGAAAATTAGACTTTCGTAGGATAAACCTAAAAAATGCTTGAACATCTTTATATAAAAGTGTTCAAGCATCGGTTTTAAGCTGAGTATATTTTATTTGCTTCTTCTAACATCTGGTAAGTGGCTTCATACGTTTCACACGCATCGCCCGGCACTTCGTAGTTATTTGTTACATCGCGAAGCTGTTTAAATTCGTTGTCTACATTTTCTTCATGCCGCACTTTATCCTTTAAAGTTTCATATAAGGCTTTAACCTTATGAACTTCCGGATGATTACCGCTGTGAACTTTGGCAATCGCTTTTGTGTATAGGTCGAGTCGCTCGCTGTTATCATTCATGTACGTTTTTAACTTATTCATCATCACCGCTCCTTTTACTTATTGGCTTAATTATATTCGAGTTTGCTGAATAATAACTTGATTGTCATCAAGTTTCTTATGATTTGAATATGGATGCGCATAAAGGGTACAGTTAGAATATAAATCTGTTAAACATCTGGAGAATGCTATGAAACGTAAATTGACATATATTGGACTGCCTTTAGTCGCAGTGCTTGCTACCTGCTTCTCAGCTGATTATACGGCTGCAGCTGAAGATTTAACCATCGATGATTTAATTGAACAGGCAATTGATGCCGAAGAATCACTTGGAAGTCACTTTATTGAGCTGGAAATTTTTTCTGAGTTTAATGGTGAGGAAGAGGTTGGTTTCTCAAGACAATGGATGAAGCATGATGGAGACGTTACTTCAACACGCATCGAGACTGGTGTTGAGGGGGATATGATGGTTATCGTTGATGATGGCGAGGAAGCGATTCTCTACGATGAATTAAATGAAGTCGCATACCGCCTGTCAGATGAGGAAGTGGATATATTTATTACAACACCAACATCATACCTTGAAGCTATAAGTGAACTTTATGATATTACAATTGAAGGTACTGAAGAAGTTAACGGTAGAGAGGCTTATCACCTCATACTGGAACCTGGTGAAGAATATCAGGCATTTGCGGATGAAGATGGTGTGTTTGAAGTCTGGGTGGATACAGAATATTTAATCGTCATAAAGCAGTATGAAGAGGATGCAATGTTCGGTACTTACGACACTGAATTTGTTGAGTTCGAAGCGGAGGCCGACATTGATGATGAATTATTTGTCCTTGATTTACCTGAAGATGTCGAAATAAGTGATGGTTTATATAATTTCGGATCTGAAGACTTTGACTTTGATTTTGATGAAGATATTGAGTTTGACTTGGATGCTGAAGAAGATGAAGATGCTGAATAATATATAAATAATAATGCCTCTCGAAAATTATTGCATTTTCAGAGGCATTTTCATTTAGTTGCTGTTAATCCAATTGACTATTTGTTCGCTTGCATCCATTGCAGATATATCAGTTACATCGAGCATAATATAATTCTTCTCTTTAATTTCACCGTCATATGAGTTCAACCGGTGCTTTTCTAATGAGCTCACAAGCTCATTATGTGAATATTCTATATCGCGCTTTGATGGCTTCTTCTCGAGACGATACGGAGACTTATTGCGCTCAATCCGCGTTTCGAGCGGCGCATACAACTCTACAAAATAGAGTTCATGTCGAGATGCTTCAAACACCCGCTTAACTTCTTCAATACTTTCCCAGTCACTTTTCTGATTAAATGCCCAAACGAATGTAAAAATGATGCCCGGATGGTTTTCGCTCTTCGCAATATGTTCAAAAATACCCATGCGCAACTGGTGTGATAATTTAAACGTGTCGTCATTCCAACCGATAAAGGGCCAGATGGCATCAAGCGTTACATGATTATGAAACAGTGGTATGCCGAGTGATGCACCAACCTTTTCACCGATGGTCATTTTCCCAACCGCCTGGGGACCAAATATTAAAACAACTTTCATATTGCCCCTCCAGTTAAATTACTCTTATTTTTCGAGCGCTATATTAATATGAGCGAGGTGATGATTCTCATGCCATGATAATTTTGCCATCTTTGTAGCGACACTCACTTCCCCGCCACCTTGTAAGGTAAATACACGAGTCAGTTGATCTTCCCGCAGGTCTTTTCCAATCTCGACAATTCGTGCATTAATACCTTCTAGTATTTTAATTGATGGTTCAACTGGAAGTTTATTATCGGGAAGTTTTGCCCATTCATCTTGATTAAACTTTGGAACAGATGGATTATCATCTGTTAAGGCAAGCTTTAACCGGTGGAACATCGTTAATTGTGAATCAGCAATATGATGCACGAGCTGACGCACCGTCCACGCATCATCACGGTATTTCTTCTCTAAATCAGCTTCGTCCAGACCATCCACTACACCACGTAATCGAGTCGTATAGGTTTCTATATCTGCTGTCCATTCTTTTATATCATCCAGCGTTACTGTCTCAGGTACATCAAGTTTACCTATCGGAAATTGTACATCCATGATTGAATCCCACTCCCTAAAAGTATTTATGTTTCTTTATCTATTATCCAATAACAATCTTAAAATTGAAATATTAACGATTATAATATCTCTGATATACTATATATAGTTATTATTTAATAGGAAGTGTATGCATGGTTGAAAAATTTAAACGTGAATGGTTAGCTGCACCTGGTACGAATATTATCGCAGGGATACTTGTTGCGATTGCATTAATTCCAGAAGCTATTGCATTCTCTATCATTGCCGGGGTAGACCCTATGGTCGGTCTATGGGCATCGTTCATGATTGCGGTCATTATATCTTTTGTCGGTGGCAGGCCCGCGATGATTTCTGCAGCAACAGGAGCAATCGCACTCCTTGTTGTACCGTTGGTCAGCGAATACGGCGTTGACTATCTGCTTGCTGCCACAATACTGATGGGTGTTATTCAAATTATACTCGGCATATTAAAGGTTGGTAAGTTGATGAAATTCATACCAAACTCCGTCATGATAGGGTTCGTCAATGCGCTTGCGATTTTGATTTTCATGTCTCAGATAGAGCATATTTTTGGAATCTCGTTTGATACATATGTATATGTAGCCGTCACGTTGCTCATTATTTATATTGTCCCACGTTTCTTTAAGAAAATACCTGCGCCGTTAATTGCACTCGTTGTGTTAACTGGTTTTTATCTTGTGTTTGGTTCAAACGTCGGAACAGTCGGTGATATGGGCGCAATAGAACGGTCACTTCCGAGCTTCTTTATTCCTGACGTACCCTTTACGATGGAAACATTAATGATTATCCTGCCATTCTCTTTATCAATGGCTGTTGTTGGTTTGATTGAAAGTTTACTCACAGCCCGTATTGTGGATAATGCGACGGACACATATAGCAGCAAAAACAGAGAATCACGCGGACAGGGTATTGCGAATTTTATCACTGGATTCTTTGGTGGTATGGGTGGCTGTGCGATGATCGGTCAATCCGTCATCAACGTACGTTCAGGTGCAACGACACGTCTATCCACATTCACAGCTGGTGTGTTCCTGATGTTCTTGATTGTTGTTCTTGGCGACCTCGTTGTTGATATTCCAATGCCAATTCTTGCCGGCATTATGGTCATGGTATCGATTGGTACATTTGATTGGGGTTCATTCAAATTCTTACAAAAAGCTCCGCGTTCAGATTCTTTTGTTATGTTAATTACGGTTATTCTTGTGTTAGTTACGAATAACTTGGCGATTGGTGTTATTGCGGGTGTTATTTTCAGTGCACTGTTCTTTGCAACAAAGATTTCTAAAGTTGATGTTGATATAGAGGAATTACCTGACGTTATCAATGTACGTTTTAAAGGACAGATTTTCTTTGCATCTATCGATACAACGATTGAACAAATTACGTTTAAGAAATATGGTAAACCAATCCAATTAGACTTTAGTGAAGCGCATCTATGGGATGATTCTGCAGTTGATGCGGTTGACACGATTGTTAGGAAGTATGAGGAGAAGGGCAATACTGTGTACGTGCATAAATTAAATGCAGACAGTCGCAAAATTATTAAAGAATTAAGTGAAATTAACGAACAACATTTAACACAGTAAGGGAGATGGATGCATATGTACAAAAAAATATTACTCGCAGCTGATGGCTCTGATAACAGCTTCCGCGCTGCACAGGAAACTTTGAAATTATTACATGCAGATTCTGATGTAACAATTCTTAATGTCGTGGACGTGAGCGATTCAAAAGATGAAGTGCTGCACAGTGGCCATTCGGAAAGTATTGTGGGTAAACGCAAAGAAAAACTCTCAAAAATCGAAGCGTTGTATCGTGATAATAACGTCGCATATAACGTTCAATTTGCACAAGGTACACCGAACGAAACTGTGGTTAAACATGCGAATAACGGTACATACGATATTGTTGTACTGGGCAGCCGGGGCTTAAATACATTACAGGAAATGATGCTTGGGAGTGTCAGCCATAAAGTCACGAAACGCTCTGATATTCCAGTGTTAATTGTAAAATAAAATATTCTATAAAATAAGCATATGAGAATATTCTCATATGCTTATTTCATGTTATATCCTGATGACGATGTTTCTGACGAAAAAGTAGTGGAGAACTGCGACTACGATTACCAGAACGATTGATGTAACAAGTATACCGACACCTTCAGTCAGTCCTAAAAGTTCTACAAATAATGGATCTACAATTCCAGTGGCATAGCTGCTAAACACAGTAATGATTATTGCTAATGCACCAAGCCACCCATTCCGATAAAACCCGGTACCAATTAATGTTCCAGCCATATAGCCGCCGAACGCTATGACAAAGCTAGTGACAACATCCATCACAGGGTGCATGTTCGCACGATGCTCCAATGCCTCACTTCCGACAAAGGGCAGCAGGCTTACTAAAAATCCAATCAAGAGTACTGCAACTGTTAGTAGAACGGTCACTCCGAACCCTGACATTAAATTCGCTTTATAAAATTGCTTACGTGTAATGCCGAGCGATATGCCCCACTTAATATAGTAACTACCAACTATGATTCCCATTACCAAAAGAAATATGCTATTAGCATTCAGACCAATTGATGTATAGGACATATCATCAAGTTCTGCACTTCCAAATATTAAGAAAATACCCACATAAATCACTGTAAATATTGGAATGTACCAACACATACCAATAATCCCGGCCCAACTCAGATCAACCGTTGCATTTTTAAGTCGATTATTTTTCATTCATTTTCACCTTCCTATTCGTCTTCCGTCATATTTATAAATAAATCCTGTAATTTTACCGGTGCATACGAAACATTCAGCGTTTCTAATAATTCTTCATCCGCCTCCGACACATGACCTAACACGGATGCTGCTTTTGTCGGTCCCAACGTACGCGTATGCAGTACTTTTTTATCTTGTGTATAGGTATTAACCGCTTCAATACCTCCTGTCACTTCATATCCACTCTCTAAAAATTCATCGACCGCTTCATTAATCAACACTTTACCGTGATGAATAATGACGACTTCATCAAACAAATAATCCATTTCAGACACAATGTGTGTGGATAGGACGATGACACGTCTCTCTTTATTTTTTGCCTGAAGCACATGCTGATAAAATTTCTCGCGGGACGGTGCATCCATTCCATTTGTCACTTCATCAAACAACACAATAGGTGCCATACCGGCAAGTCCCATTACCGCTTCAACGACGGCACTTTGACCTTTCGATAATGCGTTCATTTTTTTATCGAGGCTAATCTTATATTCAGCCATAAGTGTAAATGCATATTCAAGATCAAAATCAGGGAAATAGCGTTTCCTGAACTCTAAAAATATTCTTATAGTGTCACTATCATCGCTATAGTCCGTTTGATGTAACAAGTTTACAAGCGACATAATAGTTTCATCTTCATAAGGATTCTGTCCACCAATTGTCAAATCACCACTTGATACTTTTCTATATGATGCTATAAGAGAAAGCAGCATCGTCTTACCTGCACCGTTACGTCCCAACAATCCATATATTTTCCCTGGTTCAAATATTAAATTTATGTTCTCTAAAATCGGCTGCTTGCTAATGTTGTAATTCATGTTTTTTAGTTCAACGTTTAACATTGTCTTCCTCCTTTACACGGATTATTAATTGATTGAGTTCCTGTTCTGTTAAGCCAAGTTTAAACATTTCAGCAATCATCGGTTTCACATATTCATCTTTAAATTTTTCTTTTCTTACTGTAAACAATGTGTCTCTTGCATCGTCAGCAACAAACATACCGACACCTCTTTTTTTATAAATTACGCCTTGATCCACGAGTTGGTTCACACCTTTAGAAACTGTCAGGTGATTTACTTTAAAAAATGTCACCATTTCATTTGTTGATGGAATTTTGTCATGTGCTTTAAGCGTCTCGTCAATAATCTGGTCACTAATCCAGTCTTTAATTTGCTCAAAGATCGGCTTTCTATCGTCTAATTTCCCATTCAAAGTGTTCCCTCCTTGTTATATGGTTATATACCTATGTATATAACAGTAACACCTGATTTAATTTTTGTAAAGTATTTTATTCAAAAAAAATAGAACCACTTTTAAAAGCGGCTCTGATTAATCAATATTAAAATTACGTGTACCTTGATGGAAAAGCATTTTCCAATCATCTTCATATCTTACCCAAATTGAACTGCGGTTTGTCTTAGTACCTAAAGTCTGGTTGAGTAATACATATGTACATAGCTGACTTTCATCAGATAATACCTGCACATTGAATTCTGTTATTTCATATTTACTGTCATCAGTAAATCTCCTGCCTTCAAAATCTTTATATGTATAAATCCGGCCTGATTGACCAAATTCCTTATACTCAGGATGGAGCACTTCAATAAAAGTACCGTCTTGACGATTATCACGATTCAAATGGTATAATTCATATTCCAGCATTGTTGACCTCACTCCTTATATTGTTGCTAGATAGTTTTCCGTCTGCTCTCTGTTTTGAAAGATAAAAACATTTTTTTGATTATTGTTTTCAATTAAAGCCATAACTTCCGGTCGTATCTTACTATTATATCCTTTAATAAATTCAATAAACTCCGGATCAAGTTCAGTTTCCACCCACGGCATATCTGACCTAATCTGTCCGATTCTCGATTCAATCCCGTTTAGACATGTCTCCGTGTCATAATCTAAGAAAATAATTGTGTCACATGCTTCGGCACGTATCTTCATGGTAGAAAAATAATTCCCGTCTATTATCCATTTGTCCTGAGGCAGCACATTATTTAAACGCTTTAAGAAAACCTCACGTGTGACCGTGGTTTTATCAGCGTTCCATTTCATCATATCCAGATGATGGATCGGAAGTCTCGTTTTTAGATGTAGTGCTCTTGAAAATGTGCTCTTACCACTGCCTGGGCAGCCAATGACGATTACTTTGTTCATGAATGACCTCCAATGTTAAGGTGGATTTTAGGATGTAATGATTTGGGTGGTGTTTAGCTACAACTAACACTTTTTTCATCCTGTTGTAGCGATTTGGGCAGTGTTTAGCTACAATCGGCGCTTTTTTCATCCTATTGTAGCGATTTGGGCCATGTTTAGCTACAACCGACACTTTTTTCATCCTGTTGTAGCGATTCAGGCAGCGTTTAGCTACAACCGACGCTTTTTTCATCCTGTTGTAGCGATTTTGGCCACGTTTAGCTACAACCGACGCTTTTTTCATCCTGTTGTAGCGATTTTGGCCACGTTTAGCTACAACCGGCACTTTTTTCATTCTGTTGTAGCGATAAGATTAATCTTAAGATCATACATCTTATATTCGTCTTCCTGTGTTTATTCACTATTATAATCTATTGAATTCGGTTCTCACAAACATATAAAAAAGCAACCTGCTACAGGTTGCTTAGTCACATTTCCATTGACCGTCAACGACACGGCATGCACCTGCATCGTCACCCATCATTTGGAACCCTTTATTTAGTTGCAAGCTTTCTTTTTCAGCAATTTCTTCAAGTGTTTTTTCTATTACTTCTTGAGATTGTGCACCACTGATTAAATACTTACCTTCTACTATAAGCGCAGGTACGCTATTTATCCCGTTACGCTTAACAAAATCTAAATCCTCTTGAACAGCTTTTGTCGTATCTTCATCTTCAAACAATGACTTCCATTCCGAAAATGGTAATGACGTGCCTTGTATCACTTCTTCAACTACATCAACGTCAGCGATATTCTTATTGTCTACGAAAAGTGCATGCTGCAATGCATCAAATGCTTCCCAATACATTTCTTCGCTGCCAAGTAATCCTGCTGCCTTCGCTGCAACCAGCGGTACTTGGGATGTAGGAAACAGGAAGTTCTGCTCACGCATACTTTCAATATTGAAACGACCGAGCTCATCATTTTGGTTTGCCTTTTCCCAATGGCCGAGCACTTCAGGCTTTACTGCTTCATGTGAACCAAACATCGCTTTGAAGTCATCGACTTCCCAACCAAGCGCAAAAGATCGGTGTGTAATATCGACATTTGTATATTTTTCATCTATTTTTCTCATGCGATGTGACATCGGAAAGCAGAAACTGCATATAACATCATGTACAAATTCTATTTTCATTAATGAACGACTCCTAAAATTTTCTTATATTACAATTATTATAAGATGTCTGATTTAAAGGTGCGAACTATCTGTTTTGTAAATGATTACTTAAATAAATCCTAATATCTTTGCAATTCACATTAAAAAAAGCACTTGATCCCGATTGGAATCAAATGCATTTTACTAGTCTAACATCATCACAATTACGAAGATAATGCTGACGCGCCGCCGTCAATACGGTGGAACGTACCTGAGATGAACGATGCTTTCTCAGAGCTTAGATAGATAATGAAGTCGGCAATCTCTTCTGGCTGCGCATAACGTCCTAATGGAATTGTGCTGAGTACCGCTTCTTTAGAAGCAGCTGCTTCCTCAGGGTTTCTGTTCGCTTCAATACGTCTCATCATTTCAGTTTCAACAGCATGTGGTGAAACAGCGTTCACACGTACACCATATTCAGCCGCTTCTAAAGCTGCTGATTTCGTGATACCGGCTACTGCGTGTTTTGACGCAACGTATGGACTCATTGACGGTGAACCAATCCAGCTGCCGATTGAACCCATATTAATGACAGAACCGCTCTTTTGTTCTTTCATTACGCGCAGCACGTGTTTTAATCCATAGAATACACCAAATACGTTCACTTGAAATACCTGTTCAATATTATCTTGAGTAATATCAATTAAGTCTTCAGTTTTACCGTTGATACCTGCGTTGTTCACGAATACATCAATACGGCCGTAGTGATCTTTCGTACCTTTAACGAATGCTTCAACATCTGATTCCTTAGATACGTCACCGCTGACTGTGATAACTTCAGCATCTTCAATTTCCTTAGCAGCCTTCTCTATCGCTTCCTGGCTAAGGTCAACAAGTGCAAGTTTCGCACCTTCTAATGCATATTTTTTAGCAGCAGCAAGACCAATCCCGCCAGCTGCACCTGTAATTAAAACAACTTTGTCTTCATGTAACTTACTCAATCTAATTCCTCCTAATATTTTTTATCTAAAGACATTAGACCTCGATTTAGAGTTAGTTGCAGAATGTCTGCTCACTGTATTGAATAATTAGGATTTAAAAGATAAAAAGCGACGATTCCATTGAATCGTCACCTTAACTATTTACGCTTCCATACCTCATACGTATGGGGATGCTTATTTTTATCACCGATAGGTCCTGGCCAGTGTTCAATACGTTCAAACGGACTATAATCAAATGATTCTGGAAAGTAGACATCACCTTGAAACGTGTCATGAATTACAGTCCTGTACAAATAATCCACTTCACTTTCAAACATATTAAATAATGAAGCACCGCCGATAATATATAAATCTTTCATTTCATTTTTGGCAATATCAAGAATTTCTTCTTTTGAATGTACAATAATTGCGCCGGGTGCCTCATAATTCTTATCGGTTGTAAGCACGATATTGCGCCGCCCCGGCAACGGTCGCTTTGGAATCGTTTCATACGTCTTCCTGCCACTTACGATATCACCGCGCATCGTCACATCTTTAAAGAATTTGACATCCGCAGGTAATCTCCACGGCAATGCATCGCCATCACCGATTAAACGGTTTTCATCTTCAGCCCATACAAATGCCAGCATATTAATCATCGCCTCCAAGATTCACTTCAACAGCAGTGTGCTCTTTATCGTCGTTCATAATTTTCATTTTCTTTGGTGTGATTTTCAGGGCTGTAAGGTCGGGATTATCTTTGCTCTCAAAATACGTCTTATCCTGACGCTCCCATAGCCAGTCAATTGTGTCTTGATCGTCTGTAATCTCAACATCTCCGAGTATCTCAACAAAAGCTTTGTCGCTGCCATCATCAAATCCAAGTAAGATGTGTGCTATCGGGTTATTTTCAAGCTCATCGTATTTCGGAGACTTTTCATTCGTCTTCGCATAGAGTGTTAATCCATCATTATAAAACCACATGTATCTTGCGTTAGGAATGTTATCTTTAGATGTTGATAATACACCAATTTTTGATTCATTGAGTATTTCAGTGATACGTTCAATCGCTTCACGCTTATCCATACAATCACATCCTTAATTATTTGGTATTCTATATTTACCACGTTGCATACGTACTTAATCAAAAATAGCCTGAGTAACAGATTCATCATCTATTATTCAGGCTAAAATATATTATTACTTTGATGTCACATCAAGCTGCATATGATATTCTTGATCATCTTCATCAAAACCAGTCTGTTTGAAACCTAAGCGAGTGACAATACTCTGCATTGCATCATTACCTTTTACATAGTTCGCAATCACCGTATCCGTATCATCACGTGATTGTGCAATTTCAATGACCTTTTCAACAACTTTTTGACCATATCCTTTGCCCTGATGGTTTTTATCGATCATCATGCGCCAAATCATATATTCACTTGTTTCATCATCGATATCAATTAAGATAAAACCGACGAGTTCATCATGTGCATAGATTGCATATGGAAAGACGTCACCGGCTTCTCTATACAACCACGCTTCTGCCAGAGATTTTACATTGCCTGCAACGAACTTGGCTTCATGCTGCTCTGTGCTCACTTCTAAACTAATTACATCATAAAAATTTTCTTCAGTTATTTCTCTAAATTCAATCATGCGCTATCCTCACTCAATATTAAGACGTTATAACTCCGTTACTATCTTATTTTTCATCAATGTAAAAGCTATTTGACATGATTATGTAGCGGTTTACAAAGATATTTGATAGTTTAAGACTAACATACCTTTTATGATGAACATATAGTTAATTTCATAACTATAATCATCATGAACAGAAGGCGGGGAGACACAATGAACTTTAGTAATCAGCTAAAAAAATATCGGAAGAGACATCACTTTTCCCAGGAAAAGCTTGCAGAGAAAATTTATGTGTCCAGACAAACCATTTCAAACTGGGAAAACGGAAAGACGTATCCGGATATCCAGCATCTGATTACTTTGAGTTTGTTGTTCGATGTTTCTGTTGATGAATTATTAAAAGGAGATGTTGAGACAATGAAACAAACAGTAGAAGGCAGAAAGCAATTTGCAGGTAATACTCAGACGTTATTTATGTCATTTGCAGCACTGATCATATTGGTCGGGGTCATGTTACTATCAGAACAGTTCGGAACAGCTACACTCAGTGCAATGCTCGTTGCAGGGGGAATTATGTTAGCTTCTGCGATAAGAATCGAATATTTAAAACGTAAATATAATATTAAAAAGTATCGAGATATCATCGATTATATGGAAGACGGTAAAGTATCCGAGAAGTCACCTGTCCCGATTAGTATTTCACTCAGCATGTGGATCATCTCTTTTATTATTATCGCGATTATTGTATATCTAATTGTAAGATAGATTGGAGATTATTGAGCGGCTGCACACAAAATAGCAAAACGTGTGCGGCAGCTCATTTTTTCTGGGGCTGCCGCACATGAAACCACTCTCCGTGTGCGGCAACCCGGGTTTTCTGAAGCTGACGCACACAAAACCACTCTCCGTGTGCGGCAACTCGGGATTTCTGAAGCTGACGCACACGAAACCACTCTCCGTGTGCGGCAACTCGGGATTTCTGAAGCTGACGCACATGAAACCACTCTCCGTGTGCGGCAACTCGGGATTTTACACCCTGACGCACACTCTATTTATTATTTATTCAACAAATTAAATTCCTCTGATAATAACTCGAACCCTTTCTTACTTGAGGCTGTATCGGGATAAGCTTCCATAATCATGATTTCATCGACCTTTGCTTCACTCGCAATTGCTCTTAACTTTTCAGAAACCTTTTTAATACCACCGATTATAAATCTATCTTTATTATATTCTTTTGCAGTCAGTTCAGCAGATGAGTAATTATGATTAGCTGCTTCTTCAGCCGTAGCAAATGAAGAATGGATATCTCTATTTTGCAGTCGTGCCCAAAACAGCTCTATAGGACCTGCTAAATATTCAGCTTCTTCGTCTGTTTCTGCCGTAATAACAATTGTAGAATATATACCTTTTGGCGCTTGAAGATTTTCTGATGGTTTAAACTCATCGTGATATCTTTTTAGAGTATCAACTGCGAGTTCAGGATTGATATGTGCAGCAAAGACGAATCCAAGGCCTTCTTCAATAGCAAACTGTACACCGCCATTGCTCGAACCAAGCATAAAGATGTCTGGTATTAGATCATCATTATCGTCTTTTGCAACCGGTGTAATGTGCTTAAATCCATGATCATCCGGGAAGTTCCCATCAAAAAAATATAACATTTCATAAAACTGTTCCGTAAAGTTATAGTTGGATACTGCTTCTCTCGAACGACGTAATGCAAAAGCTGTCAACGGGTCCGTCCCTGTTGCTCTGCCGATTCCAAGATCTACACGGTTACCATGGAGCCCCTTAAGTATTGAAAAGTTTTCTACAACTTTTAATGGGCTGTGGTTCGGCATCATAATGCCGCCTGCACCGACATTAATTTTCTCAGTATTCGCTGCGACATGTGCAATCATCAATTCCGGTGAGGTACTGACCTGATTACGTGAATTATGATGTTCTGCAAACCAATAACGCGTGTATCCAAGTTTATCTGCAATCTTCACACGCTCTGTCATATCGTGCAACGTCGTTGCAACGCTATCGCCCTGTAGTTTTGTCCCTATATCTAAAATTGAGAGTTTTAAATCATTATTCAATGAAAGCACTCCTTTGTATTTATATATTTAAGATTAGCAATCAGAATTTGTTTTGTACAATCATTGAATTAGGTCTAAAATATACTTATTAGAGAGGATGATATCCATGTCTAAAGTGATCCAAGTAATTGCAAATTTTTCTGACGGACGCAGTACCGATGTGTTTAATTGTTTAAAAGACATTGCTAAAGATGGAAAAAACGTAAAATTGATTGGTGCTGCTGCTGAAGCAGATTATAACAGGAGTGGATTTTATCTATTGGGTACTCCAGACGATGTACTGGATACTGTATATAATATGATGGAATATGCCATTCAACATATCGATATGAACAAACAGGGTGGACCTCACCCTTGGATTGGAGCCGGTGACGTCATTGCTGTTATCCCCATTCGTAACGTTACAATGGCTGATTGTGTGTCTTATTCAAAACAATTAGGACAACGTATTGGCAGTGATTTAAATATCCCTGTCTATCTTTACGGAGAATCTGCAACACATGAAGATCGCAGAAATTTATCAGATATAATCCGTGGTGAGTTTGAAGGTTTTCCAGAAAAAATCAAACAAGATTCTTGGAAACCAGACTACGGACCGGATAAAGTTCATCCCACAGCAGGAGTAACTGCAATTGGTGCAAGGCAAGATATGATTTCGTTAAATATCAATTTATCAACAAATGATATTGAAATAGCTAAGACCATAGCTAAAACGATACGTGAATCAAACGGAGGCCTAAAGGGTTTAAAAGCAATCGCGTTTGAGCTAGAAGGTAAAGAAGGCGTCCAGGTGTCGACAATGATCGAAGATTACAAAGAGTTACCGTTATATGTCGTCTTGGAACGTGTAAAATCAGAAGCTGAATCATATGATGTGTTTATTATAAATACTGAACTGTTTGGCATCGTGCCTGCTGAAGTTATGATTGATACTGCGAAACACGTTCTTGGTGCTGATACTTTCAATAGTAACAAGCAGATTTTAGAAAACTACCTATTATAAATTTATAGCGAGGAGGAAATACATGAATGCAATTGAGATGTGGCAAACATTCCAAGAAAAAAACAATATCGCTGACTCAGTGAAATACGACGCATGGCAATTTGGTGCAGAGCCAGACGAGCTCGCAAGACTTGTGCTCGAGGGAACCAAGACCGCTACCGCTTCAGCATATCCTTTATATGAAATTGAAAGTGAACCATTACCTGAAGCCGGCGAATACAGTATCATACTGAATAGTAAAGATGAAGCCGTGTGTATCGTCCAAGTGACTAAAGTGTTTGTTGTTCCTTTTATAGAAGTCGACGCACAACAAGCCTATCAAGAAGGGGAAGGTGATCGATCACTTCAGTATTGGCAAAAGGTACATGAAGAATTATTTAAAAAATGGTTGGAAGAAGCAGGACTTACCTTTGATATGAATACAAAGGTTGTTTGTGAGGAATTTAAGGTTGTTTTTCAATGATCTAGCATAACTTAAGTGTTTTAGACACAGAGAGTAGAGAATATATTTATTAAATAAATTCATTATATAAGATAACTACACTGCGAGAGGTGACTACAGTAATAGTTATCTTATTTAAGTTTGACTAGTTATGATTCATACCATGTTTTTTCGTGTCGAATACACTTTTCCAATAATTTTCTCGTTCGATAATGATTTCACTTTTAGTTCTCGTATCAAAGATTTCAAGAATTGAGTATTGGAAGTGTTTTTGAATATGCTCTCTGCCATTCTCTAACACAATATTATTAAATTCTTTGTTGCCACCTGTTAGATTTTCTAAATGAGCATATCCTGACCATCTTTGCCATATGCCATCAGTATTACCGGATGCAGAACCGATATAGAGTCTGCCATTACTTTTATCTGTGATAACATAAATGCCCTTAACATAGCTAAGCGCAGATTTCCAACTCGGATCCTCTCTCGAGAGGACTTGCTGCATTTCTTTATGACTCATTCGCACATTCTGGTAACCAGGGAAATGGCCCAGTTTTATATTCGGCGCAATCTCGTAAACTTCGGGGTTTAATTGCGCTTGAATTGTATGATATCTCCGGTTGTATACATCTCTACCTATAGGCTTTTCAATTTTTATAATCAATCTTTTTATATATTCTTGATAGTCATTCATTAGGGTCAAATTGTACCCTACATCATTAAAGACTTCAGGAATCTTTTTTTCTACCCGATAAAGTCCGCCAAACACAAAATATTCCGGTCCGTAAGGGTAGTACTGGGCTAATGCTATTAAATAGTCTGCATGGTTCAGATTGTTATTTGGCTGCTTTGTCTTCCAGGCATTCATGATGAGCCATTCAGGATCGTCTTCTAGTAAGAAGTCCCATGCCCTTAAATTTACATCCGCGGGATTCATGTTAAATTTTATTTTGGCACGCTTATCATTTGGAGTTTTAATAAATTCTGATAGTTTAATCATGTTAGTCTTCCTTTTAAGGTCTTCTCTTTTTATAATTCTATAGTATTTAGACAATTTTAATTATAGCGCAATTACTTTATTATAGTTCCCTTTTAATTCATCCGGAATATGGTGCTCAATATTAATGACAGCACCAGGATAGCGCATAATCAAATCATTCAGCTTACGCGCAGATGTATCATCAAGACCTGATAGTGCCTCATCCACAACGAGGATATCCTTTCCATACACTAAAGCACGTGCGACCTCCAGCCGCTTCATTTCACCGCCCGACAGCTTATGGTGGTTATCTCCAACAATTAAGTCGAGCCCTTTATCGTGTGCATATTTATCGAGTCCGACATTTTGCAATGTTTCGATTAATACATCATCGCTAATATCACTGCCAAGCTTCAGATTGTAGCGAATAGACTGATTAAATAAGAAAGGTCTTTGCTCAACAACTGCAAAGTTCATCACGATGTTTTCATCCATATGTTCACCGTAGGAAACTGTACCTTTAAGCGGCTCATGTTCATTCATTAATGTTTTCAGCAACGTTGATTTACCGGTACCAGAACCACCTTGAATTAAAATCTTGTCTTGAGGCTCTACTGATAGATTAAGATCTTCAACTAGCGGATTATCATATCCAATTGATCCGTTATCCATTCTGAGTAATGTACTTCCCAAATTTTTAAACTCCGGCTCAGGAATAACTTCCTCTGCATTTTCACCGTAAAGTAATTTTTTCAACATTGGGACCATTGCATTCATACTATTATAGATACTCGCAAGAGTAATTAATGGCGTGGTAACTCTATCTGCAGCCATCATAATTGTAATTAACATACCAACCGTCAAATTTCCCTGATAAACTTCAAATGCACCATACGCAATCGAACCAATCATTGTAAAACTATATATAATAAACACACCATTTGAAGACAAACTTTGTTTTAAATTCATCCAAAAATACTTATCTTGTTCTTTATTTAAAAATTTTAACGTCTCTTCTTTGATATAACGAATTCCATTAAATCGTGTAATCAAATTACGACCGTTTAGCCCTTCATTCATATAATTTAAATATTTATGATTATTATCTTGCCAATCATTGGCACTATTTTGTATCCATTTCGAAGTGAAACGCGGTAACAGGGCTGGAATGACACCAAGTAATACAAATACTAATCCAACTTTCCAATTTAGTGTCATTAAGAATACCAATGTAATCACTGATTGTGCAATACAGAAAACGACAGTAATCATATGATTTACAAAATCCGTTTCGACTTGCTTTGAATCAGCTGTAATTTGAGCATAAAATTTATCGGCTCCAATTTTTCGATATTCTGGCTGATAAGCACGTTGAAATACTTTATCCTTTAGTCTGATATTAATACGTGAACGTACCTTACCAAAGAAATAGCTTTGTCCTATACCTCCGATGGCAAGTAAGATCCACATGAATAACCAAAATATTAATAGTACTGGTAAATCTTCGAATCGTCGTTCTCCTAGAATATCTGCAAGTGCTCCTGCAAAATACGGATAAACAATACCATCCAGGGCATATATGACAATAAAAATTAAAGCAATAATTACAAAGAATATGTTTCCTTTAATCAATTCTATCATTAATTTCAGCATGTACTCATCTCCAATGTTTAATTTAATTAAGCTTTATTTGTAAACATTATTACATGATAAAATATTGCACGTCAACTAAAAGTTTAATATAATTAAACAAAGAGGTGGTTAATATGTCTATTGGAGCTCGAATCAAACAGTTGAGAAAAGAGCGCAAACTCACACAAACAGATCTTACAGAAGGATTTTTAACAAAAGGGATGCTCAGTTTAATAGAGAACGATAAATCAGCTCCTTCTATGGAAACACTAGAACACATTGCAGATAAACTTGGTGTTTCTGTGTCTTATCTTACACAACAGGGTGATGAGTCATGGACACGGGATATGGCAGACTACTTTCAAAAGTTTAAGGGAGACTTTCCATTTGAAGAAATCAGGAAAAGGATTGAACCTTATGTAGATCGGATATTTCCTAATGAAGACGGTGTACAGCTGTTGGAAATTCTGCGTTCATACTATAGATTTAATCAGGATAACGTTAAAGCAGATGATCTTCATGATGTTATTTACAAGCGCTTAAGCGAGCTTGGCCTCAGACATCTAGCAGTTCGGGAATTATTAAATCATGCCGTATCAAAGATGTTTGCATTCGAATATAAGGATGCACTTGAAACATTGGAGCATCATAAAGAAAATATATTGGATTTTTCAAAGTATGACAGCAAAATCGAAATACAATATTATTACATCGCAAGTATCCTTTCCAGTGCTGTCGAAGATCATACGCAGTTTATCGACTACTCAAATAAAGTTGAAACATTATCATTCAAACAGCTCTATTTTGCAGAATACTACCATACAATCCGTTTTCTAATCTTTTACTATACCTTTATTGAAGATAACGGTAAAAAAATGGAGTATGCTGACAAACTGAGACAATATTTAAATTTTGTACCGACTGAAAACAGTAAAATCGAGTTTATGGATGAAGATGAATTTTATTATAAGTATTATTTAATAGAGTCACCTGAAATTTTAGAACAGCGGTTATTAAACTATCAGAAACGTCTGGCGTCTATAGAACTTGATAATGAGAATAATGAGTGGCTGCGAAAGACTAAAAAACAGACTGACCTTGAATTATACTATGTTAAAGGACGATATCAGGATGTGTTGGATAATTTTGACTTAAGCCTTTATGAATTCAAGCAGGCAGCGCACCCGATTGACCGTATTACGCGGCAGGTCAAATCACTTGTCTATGCACTGTCGTTATATCGCCTAGGTAACGTAAATAAGGCAAAACAGGAGATTAAGCGTGTGGAAGCATCTCTGGGCCAATTAAAAGATTCATTGTATGCTGAAGAATACCGCCGTATTAAAGCAATAATTGAAGAAAATAACGCTGCAGACATGTAAATTCATATAAACATGAGCGATGTAGATGTACATCGCTCTGATTGGTTATTCTCTATGCTGCTTATGATAACGCTCATGTAACGCTTTTACTTCTTGACTCAGTTCCTCATGCGGCCCTTCAACATCGGCACCCGGTATCATTTCCTGAATAGACTTTACGCTGTATGCACCGGTTTCAACATTCAATTCTTTCAGCCATTCCGACAACTGTTTAGAAGAGCTTACATAGACAATCTTTCCCAGCCCGACCAGTGCATGGGACGTTGAACACATCGGGCAGTGTTCTCCTGACGTATAGACAACCGCTTCCCTGCGTTCTTCCTGGCTTAAATTGCGTGCCGCCCATCTGCTGATAGCAAGTTCGGGATGGGCTGTTGGATCTTCTGTATTATCCCGGTTATAATCTTCAAATAAGATGTTTCCATCCTTATCCACAAGCAGTGAACCAAACGGCTGATTCCCGCTTTTCAAACCCTCTTCAGCGAGTTCAACAGCTCTTTTTAAAAACTTTTCTTCCATTCTCCTTCTCTCCCTTAAAAAAGCATAATTATTTTCCATTGCTTCAACTATGTATAGGATACACCAAAAACTTTAATTAAAAAGTATCATATAATGAAAGAGATGTGCTTTAAATTTTATTGAGGTGAGCATATGAAGGGCTACTTCTATTTAATCATGATTATATTCGCGGCCATGCTTTGGGGAACGACCGGCACCATGCAGGCGCTGGCACCGGAAACTGCCCATCCAATTTCAATCGGTGCAATCCGCTTGGCAATAGGCGGTCTGTTTCTGCTGACCGTTGTACTTATATCGGGAAAACTGAATCTTAACAATTGGCCAATCAAAACGACGATACTGGCTGCGGTAAGCATGGCTTTATATCAACCGTTTTTCTTTTCGGCTGTCCTTATGACAGGGGTAGCTGTCGGCACAGTGGTAGCTATAGGCTGTTCTCCAATTTTTTCCGGTTTAATTGAAATGATTGTTTTAAGAAAACGTCCCTCTGGCGTTTGGTGGTTGTCTACACTTCTCTCAATCTCGGGATGTCTACTCTTACTGATGAATCAGGCATCGGTTAATATCAATCCCATAGGTATCATTCTGGCACTTGGAGCAGGGCTCTCATTTGCCGGTTACACATTTATAAGCCGGGAAATGCTTGTGAATCATTCGCCTTTATCTGTAGTGGCTGTGGTTTTCATGCTCAGTGCAATACTATTATCACCTCTGCTTTTTGTCTTTGATCTGTCCTGGATTACGAGCATACGCGGCGTGGGTATCAGCCTCCATCTCGGAATAGTTGCTACCGGCATTGCTTATTTCCTATTTGCAAAAGGACTTTCCAATGTTTCTTCATCGACAGCTGTGACACTCTCATTAGCAGAACCGTTAACTGCAACGTTACTCGGTGTAATTGTAGTAGGAGAACGATTAAATCTCCTTTCATGGACTGGAATTTCTCTCCTGCTTTTAGGCATCGTGATACTAATATGGTCATCGAACAGAGCTGATAATCGAAAGGTAAAAATAATATAGACCCTGATTTCTCATAATATCGAGAAAACAGAGTCTATATGTTTATTTATGATTCAATTAAAACATCAGTGTAAATGACTTTGGCACCGGCGATTCAAAACGTACCTTTTTACCTGTGCCCGGATGTTTAAATGCGATTGCATGTGCATGCAGCCCAAGCCGTTTAATAGGTCTTGTACGCGCCCCGTACTTCCGGTCACCAACGACAGGGTGTCCAAGGTCACTCATGTGCACCCGCACCTGGTTTTTCCGGCCCGTCTCCAAGTTGACACGGAGCAGAGAAAATCCACGTGTTGTATTTAACACTTTATAATGTGTGATTGCTTTTTTACCATTTTCAGGATTGTTGCTTGAATGCATTTTAAGCATATTATCTTCACTTAAATATGATGTGATTGTTCCATTTTTCTTCACATTGCCTTCTACGAGAGCAACATACGTGCGCTCACTGACATTCTCATCCCAGTTATCCTGTAACTTCTTCTGCGCCATCTTATTTTTGGCGAAAATCATCACGCCGGATGTATCTTTATCCAGGCGGTGAACAATAAATATTCTGTTTTTAGGATTTACAGACTGCATGTAGTCTGAAAGTAAACGGTAGGCTGTAAACCGGTTCTCTTTAGCCGATGCAATGGACAGAAGACCCGCTTCTTTTTCAACGACAATAATATCATTATCTTCATGCAATACTTTGAGACCTCTTATGGATGCGTGATGCTTAGACGTACTTTTTTCAATTTGAACGTGATCTCCCACTTTAAGCGGTTTATCAAACTGTGTTGTGGATGTCCCATTAACTAAAATTTGCCCTCGGCTCAACATACTTTTTACAGACTTTCTACTTCTGTCCGGCATCATTTCATGTAGATATTTCAGCAACTCCGAAGGTTCCTCTACAACCCATTCTGCTTCATATACATTTAAATTGTTACTTTTACTCATAATAATCTTCCTTTAATAGTGCTGGTATTTTAAATTTCATGTTAAAATTCTACTTTAAGTATACCCGTTTCCGACAGATAAAAATTCCTATCATAAAATTAGGTTACATACATACTGTTGAAGCTGCTAAAGACAATAAAAAATAACCATCTAAAGCTTTTGACCAAGCAGATGGTTATTTAAAAGTAACTAAAGCGATTCACCGTCTTTAAAACGGATCTACCGAGACGTGTTCACGCACGTCCTTTCTTCATATTAAATATACTAAAAATCTGGATTAATAACAATAGAAAAGAGATGAAGCAAATGGAACACAAAATGTATTTGACACCAAGTCCTTTTGAAATGATTAAAATAAAGAAAAAAACACTGGAACTCAGGCTGTTTGATGAAAAGAGACAGAAACTGAAGGTCGGTGATACGATTCAATTTATTAATACAGAAGATGAGCAGGAAACTCTCCAGGTACAAGTGCCTGGTCTTGAAGTTTTTAAAAGTTTTGAAGAATTATATAAGAATGTAAACCTGCTTGAGTGCGGTTATACAGAATCTGATGCAGATAACGCGTCACCCGATGATATGCTTAAATATTATTCAAAAGAAAGACAGGAAAAGTATGGTGTGGTGGCGATTAGAGTAAGCATTGATATATAATGCTGAACTCTCGCTTCACTTAACAATTTATAAGGTGAACTATTGCAAATATTGATGGTAACAGTGAAGATGGTTACTATGTCACTGGTGACGCAGCTGAACCGGGTGATACGGTTAACGTATTTGATTCAGAAGATAATCAGGTAGGCACTGCCGTCATCACTGAAGATGGTAATTACATTGTTGTTCTGGCACCTGGAACAGTAGAGATTGGTGAAGAGTTAACACTCATTGCCGTGGACGAAGCGGGCAATGAAAGTGACCCTATGACTGTTGTCGTACCTGAAGATGATGTAGATCCAGATCCAGACGTCGATGTGCCCGTAATTGGTTCAGCTGATATCGAAGGTAATAGTGTAGATGGTTACAATGTGTTTGGTGAAGCAGAAGAGCCAGGTGATACAGTTTACCTGTTTGATTCTGATGTTAATCTGGTAGGCTATGCCGAGATAGATGAAGATGGGGTATATACTATTGCTGTCGCACCAGGTACTGTAGATATTGGTGAAGAGTTATTACTTGTAGCTGTAAATGACGAAGGTAACGTAAGTGATGCAGTTACTGTCGTAGTACCAGAAGACGATGACGATACAGATGCGGATGCGGACGCTGACGCTGATGCGGACGCTGACGCTGATGCGGACGCTGACGCTGATTCAGATGCTGACGCGGACGCAGATTCAGACGTTGACACAGATGCGCCGGTGATTGGTTCTGCTGATATCGAAGGTAACAGTGAAGATGGTTACACTGTTTCCGGCGAAGCAGAAGAGCCAGGCGATACGGTTTACGTTTACGATTCAGAAGGTAATGAAGTAGGGTCTGCTGTCATAGGAGATGATGGTTCATATACTATTGTTATCGCTCCTGGTACAGTGGAGATTGGTGAAGAGTTAACAGTCATTGCGGTAGATGGTGCAGGCAATGAAAGTGAGCCTGTAACTGTAGTTGTACCTGACGATGTTGATGACTCTGATGCTGATGCCGATGCAGATGCTGACGCTGATTCAGATTCTGATTTAGATGAGGATACTGATGAAGACGGTGAAGTTACTGGAGTACTTCCAGCGACTGGTTTAGCTGCTGCTCCTGTTGGTATCATCGCAACAATAATGCTTGTAGCAGGTTCTGCAATGGCATTTATTAGAAGAAAAAATAAATAGAACTAAAATAAGGTCGAGGGAAATTTCCCTTGACCTTTTTTTATTGAAAAAATTTTTTATATAGTTTTTTCAACAGGCAGCATAATATAGAATGTCGTCCATTCGTTTAGTTTGCTTTCCACACTGATACTTCCTTTATGACTCTCAACGATTTGTTTCACCAGCGCTAAACCTAGACCTGTTCCAAACTGTTCTGTTTTTACAGATTTTTTTCGATAAAAACGCTCAAAAATATGAGGTAAATCTTCTTTTGCAATTCCATTGCCATTATCAGTAATCTCTATTAATAACTGGCTGTCATCAAATAAATGAGCTGACATGGAAATCTTACCATTGTTCTTATCTGTGTTTTCAATCGCATTGGAAATTAAATTGGAAAATAATTGATCAAGTCGTTCTTCGTCAAAATAACCCTTGAAATCCTTTAATTCATTTGAGATGCTCTCATAAGAAAACTTCCGCTTATTTTTTAAAACGGCAAACTCACTTTTATAATATACTTGCTCCAACCACTCATACACATGAAATTCTTTTATATTTAAGCTTATTTTTCCTGATTCCAAGCGAGATAAATCAAATAAATCATCAATAAGCCGATTGAGCACCTTTATTTTATCTGTTACTAGATTGCTATAATGCGGGTCATCAATATCAATTAAGCCTTTATGTATCGATTGAATGTAATGATGAATGAGAGTCAGTGGTGTACCCAGTTCATGTGCAATACTTGCTAACAGCTGACGTCGCTGCTCCACGATATTCTGTAAATTTTCATTCGCGGTCTTTAATTTTAACGTTCTCTCTAAAACTGTATCTTCCAAATTAATATTCATTTGTACAAGCTGTTCATTTAATTTTTTGACATGTACCAACGTTTTCACTCGGGCCAGCAATTCTTCTTTATCACACGGTTTCACTAAATAATCATTCGCTCCAGCTTCAAACGACAGCATTTTATCCTGTACTTGATTTTTTGCTGTTAACATTAACACTGGTAAAGCCATTAATGAATAATTCTTACGCAACTTTTGACATACTTCATAACCAGTCATGTTGGGCATCATAATATCCAATATGATTAAGTCGATATCATTGTTCTCAACGATTGGAAAAACGTCTTCGCCTTTGGAAGCAGTCAAGACTTCATATTCTTCTAATGAGAGTTGATTCATCAACACTTGTAAATTGACGACTTCATCATCAACAATGAGTATTTTACCTTTCTTTCCGCTATTACTTCGTGAAATTTGAAATAACTCTGGTTGTTCAATTTGCGCTATACCTTCACGAATTTTGTTACTTTCTTTTGTTAAGCCCGTTTTCTTCTCATGTTTGCTCTCCTGATAAACCGGCAAAACTATCGTAAAAACAGAACCGATCCCTACTTTAGAAGTCACGTTAATACTCCCATTATGCAAATCAACGAGTTGTTTTGTAATATTTAGACCTATTCCTAATCCGGAAGATTGTCTTGAAGTTGATGGTTCTCCCTGTTGAAACGGTTCAAAAATTGTATTCAGTTGATCTTCGCGGATACCATGACCGGTGTCTTTTACTTGAATGAACAGCTCATTTTCTTTTACATAAGCCGATATAATAATGCGGCCTACATCCGTATATTTGATGGCATTCTCTATGACATTGTGCAGGATTTGCTGCAGCCGGTTTTCATCAGCCTGAATAAGCGGCAGCTCTGGATCTATCTCTTTTAATATTTCGATATTCTTATTGAGGATAGCAGGTTTCGACATTGCGACGACGATTTCAATAATTCCTTTAACATCTATTAATTTTAGATCAAGCTTAATAGAATCGTACTTTAACTTGGACAATTCTAAAATGTTATCAACTAACCCTGTTAAACGGTGTCCACTTGTAATCACCATGGACAGCTGTTTTTTTGTTTCATCGGGGAGATTCCCGGTTGCGCCGTCACGAAGGGTTTCAGAGATACCTATCATCCCATAAAGCGGTGTCCGCAACTCATGAGAAGTTACAGCAAGAAAGTCATCTTTTAATTCATCGGCCTGTTTCAAGTTTTGAATCATAAGTTCCTGGTTCTCCTGCAATTTTCTTTCTGTGATATCCTTTTCCTTACGCATGATATTTATTTTATCGGCAAGAGCCAGGGATAATAGAACAACTTCAACTGTGAGTGCTCCCTGCCCGGCGTAAGACACAAAAGAGTTGTAGGGCAGAACGGCAGCTCTTCCTAGAATTGTAATAAATACACCGGTTAAAAAGATAAGCCAGCCCAGAATATAAAAGCGCGCCTGCCGTGCGCCCCGGCTTAAAGCGATTACGGCAGAAATTAAAACTGTTGAAAACGTTAAGAAGGTAGCAATTAACATCATATATAGAGCCGCATAATGTGAGAAGAATAGAGCAAGAATGACAGTTGCATTCAGTGCGATCAAACCATGCATAATATACTTAAAAACTGAAATATAGCGGTCAATATTTAAAAAGCTTCTTGTAAAGAGAAGAATAAATATACAGCCCATCGCAACGAAAAATGGTGTAGCATACGTGTTCCATTCTGGAGAGTTTGGCCACAAATACTGAAAAGCACTGCCGTTTATAGATAGTTTTCCCAGCAGAGTAAACGTGATAACGATGACATAATACAAATAACTCTTCATGCGCAGACTAAAAAACAGAAATAAATTGTAAATAATCATGGCGGCTATAATTCCATAAAAAATCCCCAGCAAAGCATACTCATTTTCTGTTCTTTCAATAAATGTATTTCTATCCCAAATAAGAATAGGCGGATGTACATCCCCACCACCGACGGCCATCATATAATACACCTTCGTGTCTCCCGGGGAGATATCCAAATCAAAGACAAAATGACGATGAATAATATCTCTCTCATTAAATGGGTGTGTACGCGCACCACCCTGGAAAAGTTGGACAACCTCATCCGCGTCCTCTGTATAAAGCTCAATTTCATAAACGAGTGGGAAAGCGAGCTCCAGAAGCCAGTCCCGGTTATCCGAATTATTTTCAACTTCAAAACGCAGCCAGTTCCCCGTCTCAAAAAAACCAGGTTTCTGCCCGATTTCTTCAGCTTGAACAAAATTATCTGCGTGCTGTCCTGAGACTACGTCGCTAATTGTGATTTCACGCGCTCTGTCTTTAATCATATCGAGATATGGGTACAGATTCTCGCTTGTAGTCCTATCATCTAAGATGAGGCGGTCACTTCCCTCGGCTTTCGCATCATCTTTCCATAGCAACATGCCTGCAAGTACAATACATATAATGCAAAGTGTGCGAATAGTGTTAGACACGGAAGTTCACCTCCTCTTATACATGAAACAAATAACCGAAGCCATGGACTGTTTTTATCTTTGGAGAATCTTCGGTATTTAATTTAAGCTTCTTTCGTAGATAACTCATATGAACTTTTACAGTTTCTATGTTGCCGGTGCCTTCGATATCCCAAATTTTATTGTAAATATGTTCATGAGTCAGCACTTGATTTGGATGCTTTGCCAGCAGAATGATTAACGCCATTTCTTTTGCTGTTAAGGTAACTAATTGATCGTCTACATAACACTCATAGTTCTCCAGATATATTTTTAACTTCCCATACCGCAAAATATTCATTTGCGCTTTAGGCTCGATGTAATACTGTCGGATGTTCGCTTTAATCCGGGCCAGTAGCTCTTCAAATTCAAAAGGCTTGGTCACATAATCATCGCCGCCGAGTTCGAAGCATCTTAGTTTATCAAGGGTCCCTCTTCGTACCGTTAAAAAGATAATTGGAATCGTCATTGTTTTACGGATTTCTTTACAGACAGAATAGCCGTCTAAATGAGGCATTTCAATATCCAGTAAAATTAAATCCGGTCTTGCTGCATCTAATTTTTCCAATGCCTGTGTTCCGTCTACTGCAGTAATCACCCGAAATCCTTCTTTAATTAAAAAACGTACTGTCATCTCACGAATTCCTGCTTCATCTTCCACAATCATAATCGTGTTCTTTTTCATGCCTGCGTCACCTCCCTGATTTAATCAGACCAGCCGAACTGTTATGAGAAATTTCCAAGTTAAGATATCTTTAGTTTCTATTATTAATGTTAATTACAAATAATTCCATTGTTATCATTCATTATAAGCCCACTCGATGTGTATTTAACAGTATTTTCAATATTTTAAATTTTTTAACTATTTAACTTAGATTTAACTATTGTTTTTTACAATGTTATTAAATCTAACAAATTTCTTAAAATAAAAAAAGGAAGGATAGGGATGACGATCAGAAAAAAAGAATTATTGACATGACACTGTAATTACCAGAATAAACTTTAATGGAGGTCAGTAAAATGGATATGTCAGTTATGGCATTAGTAAGAAGAACATTCCCATTTATTGTTGCGAGATTGGTCATTTATGGCTTGTTTTTAGCCGCTGCATTAGTGTTTTTAGCAATTATGGCAGGTATCGGATTTTTAATCTTCAATATGTTTGGTGAAAGTGGGGGCGCATTTTTTGCAGTAATATTACTTTCGTTTATCGTAGTTTACAGCGGACTCAGATTTCTTGAGAGATATGTACTCTATTTAGTAAAAATGGGTCATGTTGCTGTGATTACAGAACTTTTAAGAACTGGAGAAATTCCCCATAGTAAAAATATGGTCTCTTATGGTAAACAGCAGGTGACGGACAGCTTCGGAGCATCGAACGTCGCATTTTTAGTAGACAGCATGGTACATGGTGCCGTGAAACAAATCCAAAGATGGATTATGCGGGCTGGAAATCTGTTCAGCTTCATTCCGGGTTCGAAAAATATTATTGGTATTTTAAATATGATAATGTCAATGAGCTTAAATTACATTGATGAAGCAGTCATGAGCTATGTTTTTGTAAGAAAAAGTAAAGGCCATGAAGAGACAGTTTGGAAATCCGCAGCCGACGGTGTTACGATGTATGCCCAAAGTTGGAAAAGCATTTTAAAATCTGCGACAGCTGCAGTCGCCTTTATCTATATCTTTAGCATACTTGTGTTTATTGGGTTCGTTGTTCCATTTGTGTTTATTGCTAACTTAATCGCTGCAGATACACCGGGACTCGGGACATTCCTTGGTTTTATTGCCGTTGTTTTTGCTGCAATTTTTACAACAATACTTAAGCGGGTTTTATTTGATCCCATCATTACAATTATGATGATTCGTTCATATCAAATGAGCATTCGTAATTTAGAACCTGCCGTGGACCTACAGCAAAAACTGGTGAGCGTATCACCTAGATTTCAACGCTTATTCACAAAAGCAGAAGAAGAGGAGAAAAACCCGACGCCTATTCCAACAGAGGAAATGGTAACCCGGGGGTAAAAAAAATCTTGAAAATGGGAGTTAAATTTAGGCCAAGGGAATAAATCCCCTGGCCTTTTCATGTTGATAACTATATTATTCTAAAATTTAAAACACCGCCTGTACCAGCACCATATAAAATATCGTGCCACCGGCAATGGAGAGCAGCATATTCCGTTTCCAATAATGTAAAAGAATAATAAGACCCACGGCCAGCAATTCCGGGATAAACCCGTCGAAACTCATAAATGAGACATTTCGCAGAGAGTAAACAACCAGCAATCCAAATACAGCAGGCGGCAATACATATCCCAAATATTTAACGTACTGCGGTGTCTCTTTATCACGGGAGAAAATAAGAAATGGCAGGAACCGTGTCAGCATCGTGCCTATAACAACGATAGCGATTATAATTATCTGTTCTGCTACGCTCATTTATTTAATCACCTCTCGTTTTTCAATCGTTTTCTTAATTCCAGTGAGTGACACGAGTATCAATATCATTGCAGGTAATATAAAGTTATCCGCTCCAAATATTAGTAATGACAAAATCGAAGCGCCGATACCAATAACGGAACTGATATGATAGCGTTCTTTCATCCACTGATCTAAGAAGATAACGACAAATAACGCAACCATCACGAATTCCAGACCGTCGGTATTGAAATTCACATATGTACTAAACAAACTGCCAAATGTCGTACCGCCGACCCAATATATTTGATTGAGCAGGGTGACATAGAACATGAACCAGCCTTTATTGATATGGGTTGGAATGTGTGCGGTACTGTTAATGACAAATGATTCATCGCACATCCCGTAGATGAGATAGGCTTTCTTCTTACCCACTCCTTTAAACTTATCGAGCATGGCAATACCATAAAATAAATGACGTGCATTAATCATTAACGTTAGCAAAAATGCACTGAGTGGCGCAAAGGGACCGAGTAAGAGGCTGCCAGCGACGAACTCCATTGAACCTGCAAAAATGAAAATACTCATTGAGATTGCATAAATCGGTTCAAATCCCAAAGAGTTCATATATATTCCATATGACATCCCTAAAAAAGCAAACCCTGCGAGTATGGGTATGGTTTTTGGAAATGCGTATCTAAATGTTGATATGTGATCTTGAAAGGTCATTGACAAACCTCCTTTTTAAAAGTGAGTGTAATTCGGGTTAAAGATATGTATCATAAACTTACAGTATGTATAAAAAGATAGGACTGAAAATATGCCAAAAATATTATTAATGGGTTCAATACATTTTCATGAATTGTTTCATGAGAAAGAGCCGAGCCAAAAATTTTTAAATAGTTTAGATACACTTCGTGAACATCTGATTCGCTATGAACCAACTGAGATTTTCATTGAAAAAGATTATGACAGGCAGGCTGAAATGGATAACTTTTATAAAGAATATAATCAAGAAAAGTTTTATAAAGATGAGTCTATTGACGTCGGTGCTTATGTTGCAAAACAAATGAAACTTTCACGTGTCATTGCTATGGACCGTATGAAATCTGATTATGATACAGGTGGATTTGGACAGGTGTTTGAACGTTTAAAAGAGCAAAATGCACCGGTTATGGAAACAATTGAAACGCTTCAAAGGGAAGGTTCTGATTATCATCCTGATGACGTTATGAATGCGTTACATGTTAATAACACAACTCATATAATCAATCTAAATCGTCAATTATATAATGAACTTGTAACGGTAGGTGATTCATGGGAAGATACGATTCCCTGGCTAACATGGTGGAGTAAACGCAACATGGTAATGGCGCATCACGTAGCGAATCAATTGAAATATGATTCTCGAGCTCTTGTTATTGTTGGATCTGGACATATCTATGCACTTGAAGACATTTTAAAGGCAACAAAGCGATACAACGTTATAAACTTCAACGATTACATGAATGAACAGTCTAAATAATCAACTATTCAAAAAGCAACTCTCCCGAGTTGCTTTTTTACATGCTATTTAGCTGTATATTTGCGTAACGCCGGCAATACATGTTCTCCAATAAGCTCGATGTTCTTCATAAGCTTATCAAACGGTACGCCTCCGAAATCCATCTGTCCGATATAACGCTGGTGTCCAAACACTTCATGTTGATACAGAATTTTCTCAATCACCTGCTGTGGACTCCCTACGTTCATAACACTTTCTTTTTCTCTCGCGTGTTCAAACTGAAATCTTGGAAATCCCCGACCATTCGTCAACTTCATCCCATAGTTCGCATGCGGATAAATTTCATCAATTGCTTTATCTGTCGTGTCTGCAACATAGAAAAATCCTGCCGTCGCGACTGGGAAATCTTCTGGACGATGTCCTGCATCGGTTAGAGCTTCTCTGTATGCATCAATCGATAATTTAAACGTCGATGCCGGCCCGCCTAACGTGGCTAAGAACATTGGCACACCCTGATACCCAGCTTTTACTGCACTTGCTGGTGCACCGCCAACTGCTCTCCATATTGGTAACTTTCCTTCAAGTGGACGCGGGATAACTTCTGCATCTCTAAGTGGTGCGCGGAAATTACCTTCCCAGTTTACGACTTCTTCTCGATTAATCTTTAGCAGTAACTCGAACTTCTCTTCAAATAATGCTTCATAATCCCTGACGTCATAGCCTAGCAGTTCGAATAAACCAACACGTGATGCACGGCCACCAACAATCTCTGCACGCCCATTTGAAATCAAGTCGATTGTAGAAAAATCCTCGAATATTCGAACAGGGTCTGATGTACTTACAATTGTCGAAGAACTTGCGATTTTAATATTTTTAGTTGCTTGTGCAATTGCTGATAAAACAACCGTATGTGCTTGTGTTGTGAAGTATTCCTGATGACTCTCACCAACACTAAAGAAATCAATCCCAGCATCATCAGCAAGCCGCGCAAGTTCAATGATTTCTTTTAATCTTTGCTGCGCGGAAATACGGTCTCCTGTTGCATGATGCGCTATATGATCGCCAAGCGTATAGATTCCAAATTCCATACCTTTACTCTGATCAATCCGATATTGTTCCATTCCCATAATAAAACCTACCTTTTCTTTAGTCTGTCCAGTTGGCTCTATTATATGATTAAAGTAGGGACGACGTGTTGCAATAAGATTGGTGGGAATATACTCTAAATTTCACGATTCCATTCTTTAAAGAATGTATCTAAGAACAGTTTTACAAATGCTTCTCGCTCTTCTGCAAGTTTGATTGCGGTACGCGTATTCATTGTATCTTTAATTTTTAAAATTTTCTCATAGAAATGATTGATTGACGTACTTTTACCATGACGGTATGTATCAAAATCCATCGCATCACGTACAGGTATGTCAGGGTCATACATTGCCTGACCTTTCGCACCACCATATTGGAATGTTCGAGCAATGCCGATGGCACCTAAAGCATCTAACCTGTCTGCGTCCTGCACGATTTGTGCTTCGATATATGTCAGTTTCTTGCCTGTACCACCTTTAAAAGAAATCGTCGTTATAATGTCTATAATTGTATCAATCTTGTCATTTTCGACCGCGTTATCTTTTAGAAGTGTACGGATATTATGTAATGATGCATCGACATCTGTAGATACTTTATCATCTGCGACATCATGCAGTAGAGAAGCTGCAATCACAGTAAACGCATCCGCATCTTCATGCGCTAAGATTTCTTTTGCGATATTCGTCACTCTCACAATGTGATACCAATCGTGACCGCTTTTCTCATGTTCAAGTTCTTCTTTAACCCAATCTTCGATGTTCTGTAATACACGTTGTTCGTTCATTTAGTTTTCCTTTCTGTTGATTCAACGATGGTATGTCTCGGCGTATCAATCTTCACTACGGTTATTAAAATGATAATAATATGTACGTCTTTCTTGAATTCCATTCGGCAATCACACATATTTAATATGTATGATTAGGCCCTACTGTAACCGTCAAGTAGGACTCAACACTTTATCACAAACAGTTTTCCACGTTTTAAGGCATTTACGAACGTTACAGTATGAACCGTTCGAATTATTTAAGGAAATATTCGAACCTGACTAAGTGAAAGAAGCCGCAAATCGATTTATCTACAACTAAATAAGTCAAAAAATTCTGGAAAAAGTCATCCGCTGCGCCAGCATTTGACTTTTTCCAGAATTTTTAACGAAAACTACATGTGATTTAATTAACAATAAACAAGTAACAGTGATTTTCAGTATTATGCAACACTAGTGGAATATCACATATTTTTGCATTTCAATAAAAAGCAAATATAACTTTGAAAATCATTCTTGTTGATCAATTCATTGTTTATTTAGATGTTAATAATCGAAGTCCATTTAGTATAACGACTAAAGTACTTCCTTCATGAATTATTACACTAATTGTAATATCAGTTAATCCTAACAAACTAACTACTACTAAAAAGGCAACAACTGCCATTGAAAAAATAATATTTTGCCATATAACACGACTCATTTTTGAAGAAATTTTATGAGATTGCACTAATTTAGATAAATTGTTCTGCATTAACACCAAATCAGATACTTCTACTGCCACATCAGTACCGTCTCCCATGGCTATACCAACATCTGCATTAACAAGGGCTGGTGCATCATTCACACCATCTCCAACCATAGCGATAACCCCATATTTTTCTTTTTGTTCATCAATAATTCTAGACTTATCTTCAGGCATTACATTAGCGATAACTTCGTCTATTCCTAATTGTTCACCCACAGCTTTTCCTGTCATTTCCGAATCACCAGTAATTAAGGTAGTGTGGATACCAAGCTTCTTAAAGTAATCAATTGTTGTTCTTGCATGCTCATTCGGAATATCCATTAGAGCTATAAGACCAATAACTTCTTCATTTTCTGCTACGTATACAACTGTCTTTCCTTCTGTAGCCCATTCATTATTTAAACGGATATACTCCTTAGAAACATCATGAAAAGAAGTTGGTTTACCTATACGATAATTATTTTGATTATAATCTCCTGTCAGACCTTTCCCTATCTGATTGGTAACTTCAATATCTATTTTATTTTTTGCTTCAAATTTTTCTAAAATAGCATTTGCTAGTGGGTGATTAGATTCTTTTTCAAGAGCCACTATAATATCAATAATACTTTCTTCATTCACAGAATCAGCAAAATAATAATTTGTTACTTCAGGTTTTCCTTTAGTAAGGGTACCTGTTTTATCGAAGGCAATTGCACCTAAATCCGCTAATTGTGATAGGTAAGTACTTCCTTTTGAAAGCACTCCTTTTTTAGCTAGGTTAGAAGTTGTTGACAATGTCACTGATACGGTAGCTGCTGCTAGAGCACATGGTGAAGCTGCGACTAAAAGCACTAATCCTCTATAAATACTATCCGACCATGTCCAATTAAATAGAAATGGAGTAAGTACCATTACTAATGGTATTACGATTAAAACTAAATTAACATATTTAGGCTCGAACTTTTGTATAATACTAGCAGCTTTTGTTTGATTATCTTGGTTTTGATTAACTAGTTGTAAAATTTTTGAGAAGACAGTATCTTTGTTTTCTTTAGTGACCTCCATCGTAAAAGTACCTGTTCCATTAATCGTACTCCCAAAAACTCCGTCTCCTTTAGACTTCTCTTTCGGTATACTTTCACCATTAATAGAAGATTCATCAATGGAGGTAGTACCAGATAAAATAATTCCATCAATTGGTACTTGGTCACCGTTTAGTACTTGGAGTTGATCTCCAACTTTTAATTCATTAACATCAACGATTTTTGTATTTCCATCAGGAAGAATTAATCTAGCTGTCGTCGGATTCATTTCGAGCAACTTAGTAACTTCTCTTTTACTTCTTCCTTCAGCGTAATCTTCAAGAAAATGGGCACCGGAAAAAATGAGAATCAATAGTGTTCCTTCCCAAAAATTACCGATTAGAGAGGCTCCAATTGCAGCTAATCCCATTAGAATATGGGAATTAGGCGTAAATTTCTTTTTTATTTTAGTGTTTGCAATAGTCTCTCCAATTCCTTCGAGTATAATTACATGATAACCAGATGTGATTGTAGCAATCGAAAATAGAATGTTTTGTAATATTAAATTTTCATCATTTAAAAATAACGCAATTATAGCTAACCCTAAGCCAACGAAATATGAAATAATTGGCATTTTTCCATGATCATGATCGTGGCTATGGTTTCCGTGGGATTGATGCTCGTGAATATCTTCCATCTTGATCACCTTCCTAAAAATATGATAAAACGAGTTCCAATAAACCCGCTATTTGTTTTGCACGAACTAAGATGTTAAATTGATCACGTTCAAATTTTTGCAACCAATAATACATCTGATGAGCTTTTAGACCATGTTCACTAGTCCACGCTAAACTCATTACACTATCTTTCCAGGATCTTGTTAAAATTACATGCAACATACATTTGTATATGCTCATATAACAATATTGATCGCGCATTTTACTATTACCTATTATTTATTATCAAGTACTAATTATGACAAGCGTGCTCTATAGTTTGTCTTAGCGTATTCATTACATGATCATCATCATGAGAGTAATATAACGTTGTACCATCCCTACGATATTTCACTAAGCGTAAATTTTTCAGAAACCGTAACTGATGTGAAACAGTCGATTGTTTAAGATGTAAGGTATCGGCAATTCCATTCACAGAGAGTTCTTTATGAAACAATAGATTAAGAATCCTTATTCTTGTTGGATCACCTAATGCTTTAAATGTTTGTGATACGATAAATAGTGTTTCTTCATCTAAGTCCCTCCCCTTATTTTCATCATCCATTATAATTTCTCCTTTTTATTCAATATTACTTTCGTTTGTAAAATCCTAAGGCAAGTAGTTTAAAATATATTTTACTATTATTTAAATCACATATATGAATATATGCTCATATATATTATACGCAGATTATTAGGTGTTGTCAATTATAAATAAATTTGAATTTACCCAAAATTTTATGATTTCCTGAACGGTGCCAAAAGCCCGAGGTATACACATGTGGAAAACATGGTATCCTCGGGCTTTTGAGCAGTCCGCAGCTTAAATCTGTGGACATAATAAGTTCCTCCCTATTCTTTTTATTTAGTATACACCTTATCTTTTATGTCCAGCAAAGTATAACCTATCCATGGAATGCAGTAGGGAGAATGAAGGATTTAAGTACACTCAAATAATTTTGACACTTGGTGGATGTGTCTAGTTGAAGTTATTAATAGATTCATATTAACTTAAGGATACATCGCTTCCTTCCGTTAGACCCTGTTATAAAAAGAAAGTAGTCACTTGAACATCTCTTTAAGATGTCTTCACAATTCATTTTAAACCGTTCCTAAATATACAATTTTCCATATCAAAAGGGATAGAATATGCGATTGGACTAGCATCTTCTATCCCTTTATACTTTGGTAACTTCTAAGAGGTAATGATATGTAAAGTAATAACCATTTTAATTCGATTATTTACTAAAACCAGTATTTATGATTCATTATTTTACACATTTATACATAAGAATATCATGAACATATTTTTCATCTATCTTATACTCTTTAACCAGAGGGACTTCCTCCTAATAAGTTTGGCCAGAGTGGTGCACACGAAGAGTTTTTTCAGAAGAAATACTTAACAGATTTGAAGTTATATTTAAGGAAATCAACAAGCTATTTTAAGTTTATTAATGTGTACATTCAGGTTCAGTTATTAAATAGAACAATCCGCGCTAAATTCGGCACAACGAGATAATATCTCCTCAGTAACAATTAAAACCCCTTATCAATTTTAAAGAAATTTCATATTGTCTTAAAATGGTTTCTGCTCTAAGTAATTCTTCAAAAATCACTATAATACTGATTTCTAAAATTAATTATGCAAACAAAAAAAGCACTGGCTCGGCAGTGCTTTCCTTTGAATATAAGTGAGATAAACTTGACTTCCACACGAAGTTAGAAGTAAGTCCTCTCTGCCAACATTATGGCTCCTAGTACTATTTAATATATATTAACATCAGAATATATAAAAGTCAAAGGTATGAACTAAGAAAACAACTCTTTCCATTTAATATAATCTATATTTCCCATTCTTTCTAGCAATCTTGAATTTAAATCGTAAGAACTTTTGATGAAGTATTTGTTGTTCTGATAGATTAAAGCTTTTAATGGCTTTTTTAATCTTGAAAGGTCTTCATACATAGCTAATACTTTCAGGGTATCAAAAAGACTTAATTTGGCTGGATTTTTCCTAATTTTTCTTTGCAGAGTATGAATATAGACTTTTCTACTGATTTCTTGTGGAGATAATTGTTGTTTTTTAATTAGACTAGGTAGTATCTTTAC
>JBGYPO010000045.1:0-18588 GCA_041838435.1 Aliicoccus sp.
TAAAACCAGTTAAAATGATTGATTTGCAGCTTTTACCTGATACTTTAACAATTAAAGAATATGAAAAGTTTTTAAAATTAAAGCCATTCGGGCAGGGATTCCAAGTACCGACAGTACTTGCACATGATACACGGATAGGTGAGATGCGCCGGGTTGGGAAAGATAAAAGCCATATTAAGATGCAGTTGCCATCCTTGGACTTAGATGTCATTGGTTTTGGCTTTGGTCACTTGGACGATGAACTCGACACAAATGATCACGTGCACCTAGTAGGCACGCTTAATATAAACCACTTCAACCAAAGCCGTTCTTTGCAGTTGAACTTACAAGACTTCCGCATCGATCACGTTCAAATTATTGATATGCGCTCAAGGCGCAATCAGAATTTTAGTATGATATCAAAAGATGAGGCGATATTTTTAATTAACGACGATAAAGAAAAGCTCGGCGAAAATTATTACTATTACGGCGAACAGTTGCCTTTCACAATGCACACGCTTGTACTAAGAGATTTGCCTGTGGACGCAAAAGCACTTGAGGTATCATTAAAAGAACGGTATATTTCAAAAATGATTATTATTTTTAATCAGCAGAGAGAATTGTATTTTAGTGGTATTCCGACTCAGGCGTCTATCACGCAAGTGGATGACATTATAAATGCAGCTGAAGATGGTGCGATAGATTTAAAAATTCATGCGCCGCATTTATCAAAAAAAGTAAGTGTTTCTATGGATGACTTAAAAATCATCACTGAAGTACTTGAAGATTTGAATCGCATGACGCTAAAAAATGGTATTATATATAAGGAAGATACAAAAGCTCCGCTCGACGTTGATGAATCGTTACATTACAAGAGGTTAAAACAACTCTTACATAGTGAAACACAGCTCAAAATGATTACCAATGAAGAGTTAAAGCAACACATGAATGCATTAATACAAGTTAGGTGAGAACATTATGGATTTAAAACAGTATGTAACAGAAGTAGAAAATTGGCCAAAGCCAGGTGTGAGTTTCAAAGATATCACAACGATTATGGATGACGGTACTGCATATAAATATGCAACTGACCAAATCGTTCAATATGCAAAAGATAAAGAGGTTGATATTGTTGTAGGGCCGGAGGCACGTGGTTTCATTATTGGTTGCCCGGTAGCTTACAGCATGGGTATAGGATTTGCACCAGTACGTAAAAAAGATAAACTGCCTCGTGAAGTGATCTCGTATGAATATGACTTAGAATACGGATCAAATGTATTAACAATGCACAAGGATGCTATCAAACCAGGTATGCGGGTACTAATTACAGATGATTTGCTTGCAACAGGTGGTACAATCGAGGCGACAATACATCTTGTTGAAGCACTCGGTGGGATTGTTGTTGGACTCGCATTTTTAATAGAGTTAAAATATTTAAATGGTATCGAAAAGCTTAAGGGTTATGATACTTTATCTCTAATTACTTATGATGAATAATTGAGTTTATAAGCACGACGTATTCTTAGCGCATTGAATGACTACAGAATACGTTTTTTTGTTACATCAAGTTAATCTTAATTTGATATATTTGTTACAATTAATATAGTAGAATGAATCTAATATTCAAGTAAAGGAGATGAAGGACAGTGGATAAAGAATATGCTTACTCGAAAGATAACGTAATAGAGTTATGTCAGACGTATATGAATCAAGACGATATCAGTATGTTAGAAAAAGCATATGAACTTGCAGAAAAAGCGCATGAAGGCCAATATCGTAAAAACGGTTTGCCATTTATCCTTCATCCAGTGCAAGTTGCCGGCATTCTTGCAGAACTAAAACTTGATGCAGCAACGATTGTTGCTGGTTTTTTACATGATGTTGTTGAAGATACAACGTATACATATGATGATCTTATTGAAATGTTCAATGAAGAGGTCGCAATTATCGTTGACGGTGTGACGAAGCTTGAACGCGTCAAGTTCCGTTCGCGTCAAGAGGAGCAGGCAGAAAATCACCGCAAGTTGTTCATTGCGATAGCGAAAGACATTCGAGTGATTCTTGTCAAACTTGCAGACCGTCTGCATAATATGCGCACACTTAAAGCGATGCCTGAAGATAAGCAAATTAGAATTTCACAAGAAACTTTAGAAATATACGCACCCCTTGCACATCGTCTTGGTATCTCGAGTATCAAATGGGAACTTGAGGATATTGCACTGCGCTACATCGATCCGCCAAACTATTTTAAAATCGTAAACTTAATGAAGAAGAAGCGCAGTGACCGCGAAGAAATTGTGGATGAAGCCATTGCTAAAATTAGAGCAGAGATAACGTCATCCAACATTAAAGGCGACTTGTCAGGACGACCAAAAAATATCTATTCTATTTATAAAAAAATGACGAAGCAGGGCAAGCAGTTTGAACAAATTTTCGACTTGCTTGCTGTTCGGGTACTTGTTGAAAATATTAAAGATTGTTACGCAGCACTCGGTGTAATACATACAATATGGCGTCCGATGCCGGGACGCTTTAAAGACTATATTGCAATGCCGAAACCAAATATGTATCAATCACTCCATACAACAGTTGTTGGACCAAATGGTGATCCTTTGGAGATTCAAATCCGAACATATGAAATGCACGAGATAGCTGAGAACGGGGTTGCTGCACACTGGGCATATAAAGAAGGCACACAAGCGCAGCCTGAATCATTAGAAAGTCGTCTCACATGGTTTAAAGATCTTGTTGATAACCAGGCGACTACGCCGGATGCAGAAGAATTTATGGATGCACTCAAGATGGATTTACTCAGCGATAAGGTCTACGTGTTTACACCTGAAGGTGATGTCGTTGAATTACCTAAAGGTGCGGTACCGATTGATTTTGCATATCAAGTGCACAGTGAAGTCGGTAACAGTATGATTGGCGCAAAGGTGAATGGTAATATCGTGACAATTGATTACGAACTTTCGACAGGCGACATAGTTGAAATACGTACAAGTAAGCAATCTTACGGACCGAGTCGTGATTGGTTAAAACTCGTTAAGTCTTCGAGTGCCAAGAACAAAATCAAGGCATTCTTTAAGAAACAAGACCGAGAAAGCAACATCGAAAAAGGTCGATTTGGTATTGAAGCTGAAATTAAAGCACGTGGTTACAAAGTAGAAGATGCCTTTAGACCGACAAATATGAAATATGTACTGGATCGTTACAACATTGATAACGAAGAGGATCTCTTTGCAATGGTTGGTTTTGGTGGTACTACAGAGCAACAAGTTGTAAACAGGTTAACTGAAAAATTACGATTGTCAGAACCAAAATCAAATAACGTACAAAATATCGACCGCAGCCAATACTACAAAGAAATAAGTACAGAATCCGGTGTATATGTTGAAGGTATGGATAATCTAATGATTACCTTATCAAAATGTTGCCATCCGGTACCTGGTGATGATATAAAAGGTTATATCACGAAGGGGCATGGTGTAAAAGTTCATGTAAGTACTTGTCCAAATATTCGTAATGAAACCGAACGTATAATCGATGTTGAATGGGTTAGAAATACAGATAAAGACCGTAAGTATCAAGTCGATTTAGAAGTGTCAGGTTATGACAGAGTCGGGCTTGTCAATGAGATATTAAATGTAATCTCAAGTGCAAAGTTTCCGATTACAAGCGTACATGGTAAAACAACTGATGATGCATATGCAATTATTAATTTATCGGTAATGATAATGAATGTCTCTGATATTTATAAATTGGTCGAAAAAATTAAACAAATACCTGAGATCTACAGTGTAGAGAGAATTTTTAAGTGAGGATAAATCATGAAGGTGGTATTGCAAAAAGTTTCAAAAGCACAAGTTGAATGTAACGGCGAAACACGCGCAATTGAAAAAGGTTATTGCCTGCTTGTTGGAGTCAGTCATGACTCTACGATTAATGACGCGTTAAAGCTTGCTGAAAAAATAGCAGCAAGTCGCAACTTTGAAGATGAGCAGGGCAAAATTAATAAATCCATACAATCAGTTGACGGAGAAATATTAAGCATTTCTCAATTTACATTGTATGCAGATGTTAAAAAAGGCAATCGTCCATCGTTTACGAAATCTGCAAAACAAGACCATGCACTTGAATTATACAACCGTTTTAATGAACACTTAAGACAACAGGGATTACATGTAAAAGAAGGTTTCTTTGGTGAGATGATGAATGTCACATTGTGTAACGAGGGGCCAATTACAATCATCTATGAATCAGTAGGCGGGAGTATTGTGTGATGGAAAAATTTAAGATGTATTTTTTAAATACAGTAAAATTTGTTTGGAAGTTGTTACAAGAACTGTTTAAGTACTTAATGATTGGCGCACGCCACTCACTGCGTTTTCTAAATGCAAAAAAACATTTATATATCGTGCCTTTATTTTATCTATTATTATCAGCAGTAATCATTATTATTTCAATTCAAGTATATCAGCGTTATATATCTATCGATTATGAAGATACAATTACGATGGACTTCTCAAACATTGGAGAAGTTTCTGAAGAATCTGCAATAGATTTGCCAGAATATAACCTGAATGGTTTGCGAGTCGTCATTGATCCGGGACATGGCGGTTATGACCCCGGTGCCATAAGTTCAAGTGGGGAACTGGAAGAAAATATCGTCTATGAATATGCAGATGCTCTGCGTAACCGATTAGAAAGCAGCAATGCAGAGGTGACACTGACGCGCGGATATGGTGAATCAGCAGAATTAAATGCGCGTGCCATTGAAGGTGATGTGTTTATCAGCTTACACAGTGATACGTTTGAAGAGCCATCTATTAATGGTTTCACGGTACACTATGCACATGATTTTCAAATTCAACTGGCAGAAAATATGGTTGAAGGTATGAATGAGTATTCTCCAATGTATGCACGTGGTATTCGTGAAAATGGCTATCAGGTCGTAAGACAAATTGATTACCCGGGCGTGCTCGTCGAACTTGGTTATTTAAGTAATCCAATTGATGATTACATTTTATACTCGTATGAATATAAAGATGAAATTGTCGAAGGTTTAATTAAAGGTATTGCACTCTATGCAAATTAGATACTTGACGCTTTATAAAAATGTCATTATGATTAGATTATTAAATAACATTCATGCAATGCAGATATGAGCAAACACTTTTCAGAGAATCTTACACATGGTGGGAGTAAGATAGGTTAACTTATTGAGACACATTGCGCAATATGAATCGGTGACAACCGTTATTATGTATGAAGCACGTATTCTTACGTGAATTAGGGTGGTACCACGATATATTCGTCCCTTATGTCTATTACTTAGGCATAAGGGACTTTTTTATATATAAAACAGGAGGTTTTTAGATGATTCAATTACCAAAAGGCACACAAGATATTTTACCAGGCGAGATTTATAAGTGGCACTTTATCGAAGAAAAACTACGTGAAATTTCAACAGCATTTAATTTTAAAGAGATTCGCACACCGATGTTTGAGGATACGAATCTGTTCGTGCGCGCTGTCGGCGGCTCAACGGATATCGTTAATAAGGAAATGTATTCGTTCGAAGATAAAGGTGGACGTAACATTACATTAAAGCCAGAGGGAACTGCACCTGTTGTCCGCAGTTACATCGAAAATAAAATGCAGCATAATGTAGAACAGCCAGTAAAAGTGTATTATATTGCGCCAATGTTTCGTTATGAGCGTCAACAAAAAGGGCGTTATCGCCAGTTTGTGCAGTATGGTGTAGAGACGATTGGTGTTGAAAATCCGCTAGCAGATGTTGAAGTCATCAGTTTAGCGATGCATTTTTATCAGTCGCTTGGGTTAAAAAGCATCAAGCTGTATATCAACAGTATCGGTGATATTAATTCTAGACAGGAATATAATGCAGCACTCGTAGAACACTTTAAGCCGAGAATTGATGAATTTTGTGAGGATTGTCAGACGCGTATCGACACAAATCCAATGCGTATTCTTGACTGTAAAAAGGACCGAGATCACGCGCTGATTCAGAATGCACCGAATATTTATGATTATTTAAATGATGGATCAAAAGTATATTTCGAATCAGTTAAACAAGGTCTAGATGCTATCGGAATTGCTTACGAAGTCGACTATAACTTAGTACGCGGACTTGATTATTATACGCATACAGCGTTTGAGATTATGAGTGAAGCTGAAGGATTTGGTGCGATCACAACATTATGTGGTGGGGGTCGTTATAACGGGTTACTCGAGATGTTAGATGGTCCGAGTGAAACTGGCATAGGCTTTGGTCTAAGTATCGAACGTGTGATTTTAGCTTTAGAAGCCGAAGGCATTGAAATAGAAGCGCCAGAGGGACTTGATTTATACATTTGTACGCTCGATGATAATGCACGTCAAAAAGCTTCAGAACTGCTGTTCACATTGCGTCAAGACAATTTATCAGTGGACACGGATTATAAATCACGCAAGTTAAAAGCACAGATGAAAGATGCAGATAGACGCGGTGCGAAATTTACAATTGTACTTGGTGAGAATGAAGTATCTTCTAACCAAGTCGAACTTAAAAATCAAGCGACACGTGAAAGTGTGACGGTATCGCTTGATGCATTATCACAACACATCAAGGAGGTCATTTAAATGAGAGAATACGCTGCATCAATTACAAAAGAGAAAATTAATGAAACTGTAGAATTAAAAGGCTGGGTTCAAAAGCGTCGTGACTTAGGCGGTTTGATTTTTATCGATTTAAAAGACAAATCAGGCTTAATTCAAATTGTAGTCAATCCTGAAACATCACCTGAAGCACTTAGCGTCGCAGACAGTGTGCGAACGAGTTACGTTATTCATGTTAAAGGAACGGTACTTGGACGCGAAGAAAATCAAATTAACAAGAATTTAAAAAGTGGAGAAATTGAAGTCAATGCAACAGATATAAGCATTTTATCGAAGGCAATGACACCGCCAATTTCACCACTCGATACAGATGTATCAGAAGAGAACCGATTAAAATATCGTTATTTAGATTTGCGTGCAAACCACTTACAGGAAATACTGCGTATGCGTCATCAGTTAACACGTGCATTCCGCACCTTCTTGGATGATGCAGATTTTGTCGATATCGAAACGCCGGTATTATCAAAATCGACACCAGAGGGCGCGCGTGACTACCTTGTCCCGTCAAGAGTCCATGAAGGTGAATTTTACGCATTGCCACAGTCACCACAGCTATTTAAACAACTATTAATGGTGTCTGGCTTTGAACAGTATTATCAAATCGTAAAGTGTTTCCGTGATGAAGACTTGCGAGCGGACCGTCAGCCGGAGTTCACGCAAGTGGATATTGAGATGTCATTTGTTGACGAGGAAGATGTTATTGAAATGAATGAGCGCTTGATTGCCTACATCATGAAGACGGTTAAAGGTGTTGATATTACACTGCCTTTACCACGTATGACGTATGACGATGCGATGAATTACTACGGTGTCGATAAGCCGGATACTCGCTTCGATTTAAAGTTAAAAGACGTATCGGACTTTTCTGAGAACGTTGACTTTAAAGTATTCAAATCAACAGTAGATAACGGCGGGGCAGTTAAGTCAATCGTTATTAAAAACGAAGCGGATAATTATTCTAGAAAAGATATTGATAAGTTAGAAGCATTCACGAAAAACTACGGTGCTAAAGGTCTCGCATGGATGAAGTTTAAAGACGGCGCACTCACGGGTCCAATTGCGAAGTTCTTTAATGAAGAAGAAGAGAGCAATCTTATTGAACTGCTTAACTTAGAAGAGAATGACCTCGCAGTATTCGTTGCTGATAAAAAAGATGTCGTGCATGCTGCACTTGGACAGCTGCGTAATAAGCTGGGTAAAGACTTAAACTTAACAGACAAAGATGCGTTCAATTTCCTATGGGTGACAGATTGGCCACTGCTTGAATATGATGAAGAACAAGGGCGCTACTTTGCAGCTCACCATCCATTCACTTCACCACAAGATGCCGATCTGGAAAAATTAAATGAAGCGCCTGAAACAGTTAAAGCAAAAGCATATGATATTGTGTTAAATGGATACGAACTCGGTGGCGGATCTATCCGTATTCATAACAATGAGTTACAAGAGACAATGTTCAAAGTGCTTGGATTTACAGAAGAAGAAGTAGAAGAACAATTTGGCTTCTTCACAGAAGCACTGCGTTACGGTACACCACCACATGGCGGTATCGCTTATGGGCTTGACCGCTTTGTGATGTTACTTGCCGGCACAGACAATATCCGTGACGTCATTGCATTCCCGAAAACGGCATCGGCGTCAGATCTGATGATGGATGCACCATCACCGGTAGATGCGGCGCAACTCGACGAACTTAGTTTATCAGTTAAGAAAGAGGACTAAACATATCATTGGTTGACACCATGTCTTTCATGTAAAATTAAAATAAGTAAAATATAGGCATATTGAGGAGAGACATAATGAAAGTAGAAATTTGGTCAGATATTAATTGTCCGTTTTGCTATATTGGTAAACGCAAGTTTGAAAATGCATTAAAAGAATTTGACGGCGATGTTGAGGTAGAGTACAAGAGTTACCAACTAGACCCAACATTTCCAAAAGGTACACATGAGCGCACTGAAGATATCTTAGCAAAGAAATATAACATGACACCTGAAAAAGCACGAGAAATGAATCAACAAGTTGCAGCGAGTGCGAATGAAGTTGGACTTAACTTTAACGGAGATAAAGTACACACGCTGAACACATTAGATGCGCACCGTGTGACACACTTAGCAAAAGAACATGGGAAAATGCAGGAAGTTCTTGAAAACATGTTTGAGTCGCACTTCGTTAAAGGTGAGCTTGTCAATGACCGTGATATTTTAATCAATAATGCATCGTCAGCTGGTATAGATCGCGCTGCGGTCGAGGCAGTACTAGATAGCAACCAGTATGAAGACATTGTTGTGGGTGAGCAGGAAGAAGCTAAAGAACTATGCGTACAAGGCGTGCCATTCTTTATCTTTGACCGTAAATATGCGGTGTCCGGTGCACAACCTACAGATGTATTTTTAGATGTTTTAAAGAAAGTTAAAGAAGAAGCATAATTATATATAGAAATCCCTGAGTGTTTACAGATGATCTGTAGATGTTCGGGGATTTTTTAGTGTATTAAGGTTGGTTTGATATTTGTCAAGTCACAGTGAATCAAAAGCCTCTCTATTTAGTCACTGTCAATCCACAGTGAATCAAAAGCCTCTCTATTTAGTCACTGTCAATCCACAGTGAATCAATAGCCTCTGTATTGGGTCACTGTCAATCCACATTGAATCAAACACCCCTCTGTTGGGTCACTGTCAATCCACATTGACTCAAACACCCCTTGATTGGGTCACTGTCAATCCACAGTGAATCAAACAACCCTTGATTGGGTCACTGTCATTCCACAGTGAGTCAAACACCCCTCTATTGGGTCACTGTCAATCCACAGTGAATCGCTAGATACTGAATCTTCTTTATAAATAGTTCTCGCATAGACGATTAGTGGACTATCTTCTACACGAGTCTTTCTCTCATATAGATACCTTCTCCTTCAACACAAAAAAAGCATGTTACCAAATTTTCAGTAACATGCTTTCTATATATAAATTTTTACCAGAGTTTAAATCCACGTGCACCGACTGTGATTTCTGTTAGCATCTGATAAATCGGTACTGTATATGCAACAAGTACAAGGAATACAGTTACGAGTACAAGGAACTTCCAGTTTTCAACAAATCGTGTGACTGGCGCGTGCTCATCCATAAATGTAGCAACTGGGAACTCCTCAACAATTCCAGTTTTCTCAGATATCATTAATCGGATGAATAGAATAACACCGATGACAATACCAATGAATAGGAACGTACCACCAACTGCCTGGATAATTTGATACACTTGCCAAGTTTCAGCAATTGGGTGTCCACCGTATTCTGAGAAGCTTGAACGTCGTGGTGCACCTGTTAAACCAATAAAGTGCATTGCCGCTGACATAATTGTCATACCAAGTGCCCATGTATACGCGAAGAATAATCCCATTTTATTTAATGCTGGTGTGAGTTGACGACCTGTAATGTGTGGTAACAAGAACATCATCGCACCGAAATACGTTAAGACAACTGGCGTACCAACTGTGATATGGAAGTGACCGACGATCCATATAGTATTATGTACCATTTGGTTCATTTGACCTGAAGCATTGATGATACCACCAATACCACCCGGGATAAAGAACAACATACCGATAAACGGCAGCACAAAGCGTGAATCTTTCCAAGGTAATTTTTTAAACCAATCGAGCAATCCTTTCGCACCTTTTTGACGGCCGTATGTTTCAAATACAGCAAACATACTGAACGCTGTCATCAGTGACGGAATAATAACCATAAACGTTAAGACAACTTGAACACTTTTCCAGAATGCATCGATTCCCGGTTCAGTTAACTGGTGGTGAATACCAACCGGTATAGAGAAGAACAGGAATAACATAAATGACATTCTTGCCAGGTTATCTGAGAAACCGAGTGTACCGATAACTTTTGGCAATACTGCATACCATACCATGTAAGCAGGTAATAACCAGAAGTATACAAGTGCGTGTCCGAAGTACCAGAATAATGTTCGGCTTAATGATACGTTGATTGTTTCAACTAATCCAAGAGACCACGGAATAAACAGACCAAGTACTGATGTTGCAACACCGATTGTACAGATGTACCACATCACGTTGTTGATCGCTACCATGTATGAAAGTAACGGAGATTTCTGTCCTTTGTTTGCACGCTTCCATCTGAAGTAACCCATGAGTTGTGCAGTTGCAGAAATCCATGTACCCACAACAAGAACTGCGAGTGCAATATAAAAAATGACATGCGCTTGAAGCGGCGCATAAAATGTATAGAGTACAGTTGCTTCGTTTAAAAGAATCATTACAGCAGCTGTAATTGTAGCGACAGAATACATCGCAAAGCCGATCCAACCCATTTTTCTTTCAGTATTTGTTAGACCACCACACACACGAGAAATCGCAGCGAACTGGAATCCCATGATGAAGAAGGTCGTGAGTACCAGAGCAAGTACTACACCATGCAGTGTTAGCACCTGATAGTAGTTTAACCAACTTGGCATTTCGAAGTAGCCTGAACGCTCAAGCACCTGAATTAATCCGGCAGTACCACCGATAGCAAGTGCAATAATCACAACATACATATGTGCAACAACAAGTTTTGAATCTGCCTTGTTCACTGCACCAATTTTTTCTCTTACAGTAGTCGCAGTCGTCATGTTACTCCACCACCTTTACAATTGAAGTCATTTCCGAGTGTCCGATTCCACAATACTCATTACATAACACCAGATATTCACCCTGTTTATCAAATGTATATGTATAGCTTGAGATTAGACTCGGCTCTACCATAAAGTTTACGTTCGTTCCCGTAATTTGGAACCCATGAATCACATCTGTCGTTGCAACTTGAATTCTCACCGTTGCACCTTTTGGAATTTCTACCTCAGCAGGTTCATATCTGAATGCTGATGATACATAGTATAATTCATAATCCCAATCTGGATTATCTGATTCATGTAACCCTGGATTTGCAAAACGTTCGTCATCTCTCACGTGTTCCGGATGAATCGTTTCGATACCACTTGCAGCAGGTGAGTGTCCACCATGCAATGCAGAAACTAATAAGATAAGTAGAAATACAGCTAAAGAAGCACTACCAAAACCGATCCATATTTTTTCGTATTTATGCATATTATTCAATTCCTTTCATTATTTTTACATTCTACTCATAAATAATAGAAATGCTAAAACCCAACTGACAACCATTACACCACCCAAACTCATTACCATTACAAATGTCCCTTTTAAGTTCAGATTGCTGTGATCATGATCATGTGATTCTTCTGCATCCGGCTCTTCAACTTCATGAATGTCATGGTTTTTGTGCTCAGTCATAGTTATGCCTCCTTAATATTTATTATATGTCTTTATCATATTGAATTATGTCTTAGAAAAAAGTGATAAATATCACACAACATGTTATAATTTGACTATAAATGAGGTGGTTTCCATGATAGGTGATACAATTTTCAAACCAATCAATGTCATAGACTTAATTAGACAGTATGGCGAGCGACTAACTTTTAGTAAAAATGAATACATTTACCTGCCCGACGATAAAGAAAATACTATCTTTGTTGTAGATTCTGGTGAAGTTTTTATCAGTAAAATGCAGGAAGAAGGTAAGGAACTAATCTTAAAGTTGCTCGGAAGAGATAGTATATTTGGTGCAACCAGACTTTACGTGAAAAGTAACGAGTATGGTACATATGCAAAAGCAAAGTCAGATACTGTGATTAAATCCCTCAGTTGGACTCAGTTTAATGCGTACTTAGATGAACCTCAAATTAAAAATGAAATGATTCAGTTTATCGAGATTGAATCTGAACGCTATGCCACTAAAATGCGGGACATGTTAATGCACGGAAAGAACGGTGCGCTAGCAGGAACACTGATTCGATTAAGCAATTCATACGGTGAACAAACAGCGGACGGTATATTTATTAAAACTAAACTTACAAACCAAGAACTTGCGAACATGTGTGGTACGACGCGGGAAGGTATAAATCGTGCGTTAAACATATTAAAAGAAGAATCTTTAATAAGTATAGAGAATAAATTTATTATCATTCATGACTTATCATCACTGAGAAGAATTATACGCTGTGAACGATGCAGCATCGAATTTTGTCAGGTATACTAGGTGCATGATTAAACCGTTTATGATATAATAATACTAATAAGATATCTGAGTGGTTCGTGCTGTGTTGATTATATTTTGACCTAACACTTTTAATAACGGGAATCTAATAGGTTTTCTTTTGATTAACACGCCTGTCTCGGCAGGACGTTAGGATGAAGGAACGGGATACCCACCTGCATTTAGCAGGCCAAAATAATCAACTTATACACACGGCTAATCTCGGATATCTATTGATAAGTATCGAATTTATTCGATACTTATTTTTTGCTTATAAACGTAAATTAACTGGAATTAAAGAGGTAAATTATGAAACATCAATTTTCTAGAAATCAATTATTAATTGGCGAAGAAGGTCTTAAACAATTAAAAGACAGTAAAGTTTTAATACTTGGTATCGGCGGGGTCGGCACATTCTCCGCTGAAGGACTTGCGAGAAGCGGTGTGGGTACATTGATTTTAGTTGATAAGGACGACATCGATATTACTAATGTGAACAGGCAGATACATGCAACGCTTGAAACAATTGGAAAGTCAAAAGTTGAGATGATGGCAGAACGCATTCATGCGATCAATCCAGATTGCAATGTAATCGAGCATCATAAGTTTTACAACGAAGAGACCTACGCGGAAATTTTATCAGAAGATATCGATTATATAATTGATGCCTCAGATACCATTCAATTTAAAATTCATTTAATTAAAGAGGCGCTGAAGCGCGATATTAAAATTATCGCTGTAATGGGTGCAGCAAATAAAACCGATCCGACGCGTTTTGTTGTGACGGATATTATGAAGACACATACAGATCCAATAGCACGTGTTGTGCGCAATCATTTAAAGAAAGCACACATAAAAGGTAAAGTGCCTGTCGTATTTAGTGACGAGAGTCCAGTCGTTCAACGTCCTGAAGAGGTGGCGAAGATTGCAGATACCGAGAGTGATATTAGAAAATCTGCATTACCACCAACGTCTAATGCATTTACACCATCAGTTGCCGGTCTGATTGCTGCGAACTGGGTGTATGAAGAGATACTTAAGAATATTGAAGTGAAACATGTAAAAGACAAAGTTTAAACAAATAAAAATTCACCTGACTCGTCACAAAGCCAGGTGAATTTTTATTTTTCAGGGGGTAAGTTTTTTAGTTTTTCATAGACTTCTTTTAACTGACGTTCGTACTTGCTGTCATCAGAAGTCTCAAAGTAAACTTCAGATTTCAGCGTATCTGGTAAATATTGTTGTTTGACCACATGATTTGGATAGTTATGCGGGTACTTGTAGCCGATTGCGTTGCCTAACTTTTTTGCGCTCGCGTAATGTCCATCACGTAAATACTTTGGAATAGCACCAGTTCTGCCTTGGCGAACTGTAGTACTCGCTTTATCAATACTTTTAATTGCACTGTTTGATTTTGGTGATAAGCACAGTTCAATCACCGCAAAAGATAATGGAATTCTTGCTTCAGGAAACCCGAGTCTTTCCGCTGAAATGATGGCATCAAGCGTACGGCTCGGCAGCTGGGGGTTTGCAAGTCCAATATCTTCATAACTGATCACGAGTAATCGACGCGCAATCGTCACTAAGTCACCAGCTTCAATAAGACGTGATAAGTAGTGGAGCGCTGCATCAACATCACTACCGCGTATACTTTTTTGGAATGCACTCATCACATCATAGTGCTGATCCCCGTCCTTATCGTGAAGGAAAGCTGATTTTTGCATTGAATTTCTGGCGTCATCAATTGTAATATTCACAACACCTGCATCATCTTCTGGTGTACTGAGCGCAGCAAGCTCGAGTGCGTTTAGTGCACTTCTAACATCACCGCTTGCGCTTTGTACTATAAATTCGAATACACCATCCTCTATCGTTAAATTCATTTTCCCGAGACCGTTGTTTTTATCTTCAATTGCACGTTCAAGTGCTATTTTTATGTCCGATTCTTCTAGCGGATAAAGTTCAAATATCTGTGCGCGCGAGCGTATCGCCGGGTTGATGGCATGATATGGATTTGTCGTCGTCGCACCTATTAAAATAATTCTGCCATTTTCTAAATGTGGTAATAAGAAATCCTGTTTTGCTTTGTCTAAACGATGAATTTCATCGAGTAAAAGTATAACTGATCCACTCATCTTGCCTTCTTCAGCAACGATTTGCAGATCTTTTTTTGTATCTGTTACAGCGTTCAAACTTCTAAAATGATATTTAGTACTGCCTGCAATCGCGCTCGCAATACTGGTTTTACCAATACCAGGTGGACCATAAAGAATCATAGAAGATAGGCGCTTTGCCTCGACCATCCGTCTTATAATTTTACCTTGTCCGACTAGGTGAGACTGACCCAGAATATCATCTAAGTGCTTTGGTCTCATTCGATAACTGAGTGGTTGAACCATGATTACACCTCAAATAAAATATGATATAATTAATTATATTACAGTCGGTAGATACATGCAGGGGTGAAGCGATGAAAATATCAACGAGAGGTCGATATGGACTCTACTTTATGATGAGTCTGGCTGAGAATTATGGGTTTCGCAAGAAAAGCGTGCGTGCAATTGCTGAAGAAAGGGATATAAGTGATTTGTATCTCGAACAGATTGTCGCAGTTTTAAGAAAAGAAAATTTAGTTAAGTCTACACGTGGTGCACATGGTGGTTATGAACTCATTAAACCGCCGGGCGAGATTTATGTCGGTCAAATATTACACTGCCTAGAAAATAACATCCTTGCTGTTGAATCCGACCAAAAAGATCGGCCACCAGAAAAATACTTATGGTCACGCTTGCGCGATGCGCTGAAAGACGTGATTGACCATACAACGCTAGAAGATTTGTTAAAGCATGATATACAAGTCAACGATGAGTATATGTTTTATATTTAAAGCTGAGCATCCTTATTAGAGTGTTCTTTTTTTGTTAAAACGAGAATGCTCGCTGTACTCGATAGGCCTGTTATCTGCTCAACGAGAGCGTTCGCTGACTCGATAAGCGGGTAATCTGCTCAACGAGGGGGCTCGCTGACTTGATAGGCCTGTTATCTGCTCAACGAGGGTGCTCGCTGACTCGATAGGCCTATTATCTGCTCAACGAGAATGCTCGCTGACTCGATAAGCGGGTTATCAGCTCAACGAGAATGCTCGCTGACTCGATAGGCGTGTTATCTACTCAACGAGAGCGCTCGTTGACTCGATAGGCGTGTTATCTACTCAACGAGAGCGCCCGCCAAGAAGTCGAACATAAAAACTACACACCATGTTGGTGTGCAGTTCTCACATAACAACCCAATCAAAATCGACCTGATTTAAAGATAGATAAAAACATACCGATAAATAAGATAATCGCAATTACGGTACCTATCTCAATAATGGGGACATTCCAGATGATTGTATCTTGTCCACTGAGTGCAGAGCTGACGATAAGTCCAACCATGATAATGCTAAATGAGAGTAAAATAATACTAAATGATAGCCGGTTTGCGAGTTTGTCAAATCGACTGAGCATTTTATCGGCTGTATCAATTTCCAGATTCACTGGCAGCTTACGATTTTTCAGTCCTTTAGTGAATTCATGAATATTGTGAGTAAGGTCTTCAATGTTGTCGCTGACCTGGTACAACCGTCTAAACGCCGTTGACTTGAGATATTCTGGATGCAGACGCTCCTTTATCAAAGCTTTTCCAAATGGTTCTGCGACGTCAACGATGCTAAATTCCGGGTCTAACCGTGTGACAATCGTTTCCATAGTAAGAATTGTTTTACCCAAGATCGTAAAGTCTGATGGGAAAATAATCTTATGCTTATGTGCAATATTAAACAGTTCCTGCACCGCTTCTCCCAAATTCATTTGAGATAGTGGAATTTCATAATACTTATCCTTCAGCTGCTCAGCATCTTTTCTAAGATCACTAAGATTCACTGTGTCAGGGATAACACCCATCTTCGTAATCGCACGAACGACACCGTCGACATCTTGTCTCATTAAAGATATAACAAGGAAGCCAAAGTGTCCTTTCATATCCTGCCCGAGTCTGCCTACCATTCCGAAATCGATAAATGCAATCGTTTCGTCAGGTAACACTTTAATATTACCTGGGTGGGGATCTCCATGGAAAAAGCCTTCAATTAATATTTGATGGAATAGTGCTTTTGTCAGTGTATCGGCAAGGTCGGTCATGTCATAATTTTCCTGGCGTAAACGCTCGTGGTCCCCAATACTGATGCCGTCAATGTATTCCATGATTAATACATTTTTTGTTGTGAGCTCCCAAATTACATCCGGTACTTTAACGTTGTCCGCTTCAAGAAATTGCTTTCTAATCTTATCTTGGTTGCGCGCTTCGACTGTGTAATCAAGCTCATCAATAATTGCTTTAGAAAACTCTTCTATAATAGTCGTTACTTGAAAGTGTGTACCAATCTCAAGTCGATGATCGGCAAGTGTTGCAATGTGATTTAAAATTTCTAAATCGTTGCGAATCGTACGTTCAATGTTAGGCCGCTGAACTTTCACCGCAACGCGTTGACCAGTTCTCAAAGTAGCAGAATGCACCTGACCGATGGATGCAGAACCGATTGGTATTTCATCAAACTCTAGAAATATTTCTTCAAGTTTGGCACCGAGGGATGCTTCAATAGATAACTTCACTGTGTCAAACTCAAGTGGACGCGCATCTGACTGTAGTTTTTCGAGCTCAGCCACTATGTCCGGCGGAAGAATATCCGGCCTGGTACTTGCCATTTGACCAAGTTTTGTAAAGGTTGGTCCAAGTGATTCAAGGAGCATACGGACGCGTTCTCCCCGCGAGTGTTCTGTCGGCTGTGCTTCCTGCTTACGCATGACGAGCCGCTTCGGAAGGGAAATCACTTCATCTAAACCAATTTGTTCTATGATAAAACCAAAGCCTGACTTAGAAAAAGCGACTGCTATTTCACGATAACGATTAATATATTGTAGACGCCTTTCAAATAACATTGTTTTCCCTCCCGATATTATTTATTGTGTATTGATATCATCTACTATTTTAGCAAATAAATCATAAGATTGTTTTAATTTATCCATATCATAAATGTATGAGACTGCCATAATTTCATTGACAGGATACTGATTTAAAAATGTACGCAACTGATCTGTACCGCTCGCTTCATCTCCAGAAATCGCAAGTGGAAACCTGCCTTCCACCATTGAGCGCTCATAAGGTGACCATAATGCATCCATATCTTCAACAGGCGGTTGTAATTTGTTTCTACCATTACGAATAACATTTAAAACAAATTGTTTCATTGTCGAAGATAAAAATTCAGCCGCTTCATTTGATTCTGCCAAAATAACATTTAAACAAGCAATCGTGTACGGTTCAGATAACTGCTTACTTGGTACAAATTCTTTGTAATAAATCTCAAACGCATCTTTCATCTGCCCGGGTGCGAAGTGTGCAGCAAATGCATAGGGTAATCCAAGGCGGGCCGCAACATACGCAGAGTCTGTACTTGAACCGAGCACATATAAAGGTATTTCTGTACCTTGACCTGGGTATGCAACGACACCGTCATGATCATCCTTAAGATAATCTCTTAACTGTTCGATTTCCTGTTCAAAATTAAATACGCCATCATGGATGTTTCTGCGAATTGCGCGTGCTGTTTTCATATCTGTACCTGGTGCACGACCAAGCCCGATGTCAACGCGCGTACCATACAATGCCTGGAGCGTTCCCATTTCTTCAGCCACAATGAGTGGGGAGTGGTTAGGTAACATCACACCGCCTGAACCAACACGTATCTTTTCAGTGTTTGCAA
>JBGYPO010000046.1:0-4039 GCA_041838435.1 Aliicoccus sp.
ATTGAAGTGTTGCTAATAGAAAAATACGAGTTGACTCATATCACTTTTCAAATTAAGCATTTAGTAAATAATTATCTTAATGAAAGTTATTTTGACAAGATTAAAAGAGCAGCAGATTATTAACCTCATCTTTAACCGATACGCTGAGAGTTATCATAAGTGATGCGAAGTTTAATTAAAATTAAAAGGAAGCCAGAAATGGCTTCCTTTATTTTATGTCTCATTTAATTTCCTTAGTATGCAGTCCCTCCGCCGTCTACTGCAAGACCTGTCCATTAACGAAACTCGATTCGTCTGAGCCTAGGAAAACTGATTCTTCTGCTGCTCTCAGGCTGTTTTCCGAACCGTCTGCAGCGAGCAATATTGATTTATACAATGTGTATTCCTCTTTACAGTAGATAAATATACTATTATTTCGCTCTTAACAGTCTTAATCCGTTTAGGATAACGAGTATCGTTGATCCTTCGTGGAAGAGCACTGCTGTTGGTAGATTTAGGAGTCCGAATATATTTAATAATACAAGTATAACAATCACACTAATAGAGAAGATAATATTTGCTAAAATAATGCGATTGAGTCGATTACTTAACATGAAACTATAGAATAGTTTTTGTAAGTTGTTTTTAACGATTACGACGTCTGATGATTCCATCGCAACGGATGATCCGCTTCCCATTGCAATACCGATATCAGCGTTTGCCAGTGCGGGTGCGTCGTTGATTCCATCTCCAATCATCCCGACAATCTTACTCTTCTTCTGACTTTCATTTACAAAGCGTACTTTGTCCTCAGGGAGACATGATGCGGTGTAGTCTGTGATGCCCACTTCTCCAGCAACTTTTTCTGCAACAGTTTCATTATCTCCTGTTAAGAGTACGACTTCAATGTCAGAGTTCTGGAAGTTTTCAACGGCATGTACTGCTTCATCACGGACTTGGTCTGCCAGCGAGAAGTATCCAGTAATTTGTCCACTCTCTCCGACAAAGATATTCGTATTTCCAGCAATGATTTGATCTCTGTAGTTCGATGGGTCTGTGTAGTCTTTAAATGCATCGGGTTTACCGACGATGATATCGCCTTTCTTCATTCCGCTGCCGACGATTTCTTCTACCGGTTCACTGTCATCGACACTATCTAAATCTAAAGTTTTAAACTTCTTCACAATCGCTTCTGCGATCGGGTGACTCGAGTGTTGTTCAATCGTTACCACTTCTTTTAATGTATCTTCATCTGCTGCGTATTCTTCAACGACGAAGTCACCGTATGTGAGTGTTCCTGTCTTATCACTATATAGAATGTCCATCGTGCTCAGTGCCTCCATCGCGGCACCGCCTTTAAACAGAATACCGTTTTTCGCACCGTTACTAATCGCACTCAGTGTCGCTGGTGTTGCCGATGCAACGAGCGCACACGGGCTTGCTACTGTCAGCATGACCATTCCACGGTAGAATGATTCTTCAAATCCTAAATTATTAAAGAAGTAAAGGATAGCGATAAACACCGGTACCCCGATTAAAACAGAGATTACATATTTCGATTCAATTCGATCGATGGTTTTCGATAGTTTCGATGGTCTTTGTTGTGCTTCTTCAACCATACGCACGATATTCGAGAAGATCGTATCATCACTCGTTTTCGTTACAGTTAATCTAAACGAGTTGCCATCGTTTACCGTACCGGCAAATACTTCTTCATCCTTTTCTTTTACAACCGGAACAGATTCCCCTGTCAGCGCTGCTTCGTTAACCGATACTTGACGGTCTGCCTGTCCATCGATTGGGATTTGTTCCCCTTTAGCAACAAGGACGATATCGCCTTGGATCAGTTCTTCTGTAGGAATTTCCGTAATTTCTCCATCAGCCCCGATTCTACTTGCTGTTGAAGGAAGGTGGGACATCAGTTCAGAAATGGCTTTTGTGGATTTACTAGTCGCGTAGTTCTCAAGCACTTCAGCACCCGCAAAGATTAGAAGTAACAGTGCACCCTCTGACTCATAATTGATGATGACCGCACCAATAGCAGCAAGAATCATCAGTAAGTCAACGTTTGGTGAACGTTCTCTAATCGTCTCGATGACCGCATTCTTGGATGCATAGAAACCGAGAAAGAAAATTGCGATGTAAAACGCAATGGAACTGTAGATACCCTCTACCGGCATCAATGCAAATCCGAGGATTATAAAGATAATCCCTGCAACGAGAAACTGCCCCTGCCTGTTTGTAAATAAGTAGTTGAACAAGATAAAAATCCTTCCGTTTTGATTTTCTTAAGGCTGTCTGAAAAATAAAAATCTTCTTACATATTATATCGTATATAGCGTTTTATTCAATGAATATACCCCGTATATGTATATAGATTTACAAAGAAAAATTCTGCTGCATTTTGTCTGTAGCAGAGTTAATATTTTAATAATCTATCACTTGTTCAAGCTTACCGTCGTTCATTTGGAACACGCGGTCACAGTATTCAAGCATACGTTCATCGTGTGTCACCATGATTGCTGCTTTATTGTGTTTTTTCACACCGTTAGAAATCAGTTGAACGATTTCAGGTTTCTTAGAGTTTTCATTGATATATGTCCAGTGTGCTTCTTTTGGCACCCAGAAAATCTTCTCTGCCATATATTCATCTTTATCTTCTTCATCTACGTATTAAACTTGAATCAGTTCAGCATTTTTCTCTTCAAATGCATCTGAGACGTACTTTAAGAAGATTAATCCAAGAACCACACTTTTATATTCTGAGGCATCCATGCTTCCTCTGAGTTTATCAGCGGCTTGCCATAATTTCTCTTCAAATCTGATACTTGCCATAATAATCTCTCCTACTATATCTATTAACTACAATTCTATAATACTTAAAGTGAATATGTAACTAGGAGACAGTGAGATAAAGCATGCAAAAAATTAGGGGATGGGACAAAAGTCTTGAAGATATAGAAAAATAATAGATAGCCGGACGTTAGACTTCTAGGAAATAGCATCTGCGTGAGACTATAGGCACACAGATGCCCGAGAAAAGCTAACGTCCGGCTTATTTTTGAAGGGAATGGTTTTGTCCCAGCCCCTAAAATTATTTAAGAAAATATATCTTATTCTGATATTTGATCTAATAAATTATAGAATGAGTGCTGTTTATCACGTATAGTACCGAGGGACCGTCTTATTCCATGTTTTATAAAAGCATTGCTCATTATTACTATAACCCGTCATTTCATTGTACAGGTAATAGTTATCAGCATCACAACTCATGACACTTTTCGTTACCACATTTGTATCGATATCACTATCTTTCACTTGTACAGTCCAGTCACATTCTACTTTGGCGGATAGAGGGTCACCTTCTTTTATTGTATATACATTATGGTTAGTAGATCCATAAGTGATATTTGTTTCGGTCAAAGTTCGTAGCCCTTCATCAGAAAAGTCATCTAACACCCACTCATCTGTTGTAAGTTTCTTGATGACATTCCGAGTCCTATAACCATCCCTGATAATTTCCTTTTCAAGGGGTGCTGCAGTTTCGGACTGCTCATATTTCAATCTTATCTCATTGAAATCATTGATAACAGGAAGTAATAGTTCTGAATGAGAAAAATCAACAATTAGATTCACAATCTCCTTGTCTGGCCATATTTGAGGCCAATAAGTCGGTGAAATTGTTACTTCGATGCTATGCCCTGCTTCAATTTGATAGCCAATAACATCCAATGGAATTTCTACATCGATGTATTCACCAACAGTTAGATCCTCTGGGAATTCATGACTTTTATAATGGTTGAGATTGAGTTGACCTTTTGTTACGAGTGTTTTTTCACCAGTGGGATGCACGTCTGTCACTCTTACGTGAAGATTCGCTTTTTCCTTATCGGATTTTACTCTTATTTTTGCAATGGGCTGGCCAACGATATTTATTGCAGTATTCTGTTTTGGCAACATAAATGATGTGGCCAATGCATTATCAATTATTGGTGCTTTCACAGCACTGTCTGGAAGTATGGAAAACGGAGAAGGAAGCGTCAGGGAGAACGAATTGGAG